>JAYUKO010000116.1:0-4740 GCA_043764415.1 Bdellovibrionales bacterium
TAGATTGTGGTGGATTTGCGATTAACGGAGGAATTTTATGGCTAAGAAAAAACCAACTAAAAAAACGAAAGCGGTAAAAAAAGCCGCACCAAAAAAGAAAAAGACAGCCGCTAAAAAAGCAGCGCCTAAAAAAATGAAGGCCGCTAAAAAAGCAGCTCCCAAAAAGAAAACAGCGCCTAAAAAAACGAAGGCCGCTAACAAAGCAGCTCCAAAGAAAGCCGCACCCAAAAAGGTTGCAGCCCCAAAAGTAGCCGCTAAAAAAACAGCGAAAGCGGTGAGCTCTAAGGCGTCCCCTAAAAAGGTAACAACTCCTGCCGCAGCCCTTAACGATATGTACAAATCTAAACAGACTTCTTTCGAAGCAGATGATCTTCTTGCTGATGATGAGTTTGCAGAGGATGCTGACGTTGAAGCCGCTGCGGTAACTACGGAAGACGAAGAAGATGTTTTTGACGATCCCGATTTAACGTCTTACAACGAATTTGAAGACGATGAAGAAGAGGAAGAGGATTCTGAAGACGACGGAAGTTATTTTTAGTCTTTAAGTAAATAACTAAATTGTTTCTAAAAAGGGGCCTCAAGCCCCTTTTTTTATTGGTATTGGGGCCTTTGTCTAGGTTCTGTCACACACTTCTCTTTCTCAAAATGAGACATGTGGAGTACTCTTTTAAGTGGAATCTATAGTTTTTTTATGAGGATTCCGACAAGACTAAGGTCAAGGGGGACGTATGATTTGGTATAAAAAATCTAAGCTGTTGTTACCAATCTTTTTAGGCTTAACTGTGGCCTTGGTTGCCTACACCAACTGCTCCAATAAATCGTTCACGGTTTCCAACGAAACCTTGCAGCGACTCCTCAGTGAAAATTCGAGCGTCTATATAAATGACGACGAAGCTTACACAAACATCGCCGCTGTGAATTTGACCATCGAAAACAACAGCGCCGGCGAAATGTATGTGACGAATACAAAGGATTGCTCGGCGGGTGGACAATGGGAACCCTACTCCACAACGAAAGCTTGGACTTTGGCTGAAGCCAACGTGCGCACCAAAGCCTATGTAAAATTTCGTGAGACCGGAAGTGCCATTGAGTCCGCTTGTACTTGGGATAGCATCATACACGACAACACCGCTCCCACCCTAGGGGTGGTTCAAGCAGCACCCACAATCACCAACAGCACAACTCTCAACTTTCAATTTTCCGCGGATGACAATCTCTCTGGCATCAAAGCCTTTAACTGCAAAGACGAAAAGGGACTCCCTTTTGCTAGTTGCCAAGAAATGATGACACTTTCGCCCCTCAAAGAAGGTCCCGGTTCGTCCACTGTGATTGCTGAGGACAATGCAGGAAATTTTTCTGCCCCTCTTATTCAAACGTGGCTTGCAGATTTTACGGCACCAAAAGTATTCATCAATTCATCGCCATCAGCGATTTCTAATAATGTGAGCGGCGTATTTTCTTTTTCCGGAACTGATAATTTTTCAAATCTCCTTGTATTTGAATGTAAAATCGATGCGGGCGCTTACACGGCCTGTACTTCACCTTACAATTTCAGTCTGACGGAGGGTGTGCACAACTTTGATGTGCGCGCCAAAGACGATGCCGGAAATATTTCTAATGTTGCCAGCCACGCATGGACCATCGATTTATCGGCGCCCACTGTGCGCTTGGTTACCTTTCCGAACGCATTTTCTAATTCGTCCAGAGGCACGTTTACCTTTGACGGAATGGACGACGGAATCGCCATCACTCGTTTTGATTGCAAAATCGACAGCGGCGCATTTACCAGCTGTACGAGCCCTTCGACTCATTCGGGGCTTTCCAACGGATCCCACACTTTTCAAGTGGTAGGTTACGACGGCGCCGGAAATATGTCCTCACCCGCCAGTTATACTTGGGTTATCGATACGCAGGCTCCGCAAGTGCAGATCACTTCGAACCCTGCAAAAGAATCCAATCAACAGACAGCGATCTTTCAATTTGTCGCAACTGATTTAGGAACTGGCATTCAACTTGTGGAGTGCCGTATCGACAGCGCTGCCTTCCAGGCCTGTAACAACTTGTCTGTGCAGTATGACACTCTCACTCAGGGCAATCATACGTTTAACGTGCGGGCCAAGGATCTTGCTGGAAACTCGTCGTCCACCGCATCTTATACGTGGTTTGTGGATTTAACGGCGCCAGTGTTGAGTTTTATTCGCACGCCAATGAATCCCACCACCGATCGCCTCGCTATTTTTGAAATGCGGGTGACTGACAACTCTACGAGTCCGTTGATTGTCGAGTGCAAACTCGACGGCGGGGCTTTTGCGACGTGCAGTTTAAACCAAGCATTGAACATGGACAAGGATGGGACGCACACTTTTTCAGTTCGCGCTAAGGATTCTGCGGGTAACGTTTCCGCTGTTCTTCCTCACACATGGTTGCTCGATTCAACCGGGCCAGCTATCAACTTTACGTCGATTCCCGATCCAACTGTTGGAATTTTAGATAATCCCGAAATTGGCTTTACGGTTATCGATACACATTCGGCCGTGTCGAGTGTGATGTGCGGATTCCAGGGGCAATCGGCTTCGTGCCCGGTAACTCACTCGGTGGTTTATCGAGATCTTACTGTCGGCACTTACAATTATGAGGTGACCGCTGTCGACGCCCTCGGAAATTCATCGACCAAATCGCTGTCTTTTACAGTGAAAAATAATATTCGCCAGGTCAGCCAAAATGTTGACGTGATTGTAAACAACAAAGCCGATATCGTTGTCGTTATTGATAACTCTGGATCGATGAAAGTTGAACAGCAAAATATGGCCGCAAGATTTGCGACATTTCTTGATCAACTCAATGGTCTCGATTGGCGTGTTGCGATTATCACAACGGACGTGGATAACGATGCCGATAAAAAAGATGGCCGCTTTTTAAAATTTGACAGCGTAGCCCTTAGTAGCGCCACTGATGTTTACTTTATTGATTCGAGCATGCCACTTGCTGCAGCAAAAATTTCTTTTTCAAAGACAATTCAGCGCCCGGTCGATGAAGGCAGTGGGCAAGAACAAGGGATCGCGGCATCTCTACGTGCCATCCGACGAAGTCAAGATGATGCAAGTGTTGCAGCCAGTGCACCAAATCGCGCATTTTTCCGAAGCGATGCGGTTTTAAATGTCGTTGTTGTTACTGACGCCAACGAGACCAACAGAAATGGAACTCAACCGCAAAACACTCCACAGTTTTGGTTTGATTCGGTACGTTCACTTTGGCCAACAAAACCGTTCTCGTACAGTTCTATCATTGTTCGAAGTGGAGACACAGCTTGCCGGAACACGGCGGGGAACGAAGGGTACGGCACGTCTTACGAAAAACTTTCGCAGCTGACAGGTGGGATCATCGGAACAGTCTGCGCCAGTGATTATGGGTCGCAGCTAACTCAAATGGCCCAATCAGTTGCCAACTTGCGCCGCACTGTGAGCCTCAATTGTGCACCACTGAATCAAAACAAAAATGGAACACTCCTCGATGACATCATGGTGACACTGCAGTCTGGTGGCTCCTTAGGAGTGGCAGCTGTTTCGGGGCAAACCTTGACTATGGCTAGCGATTTTCCAGCTGGGACCCATAGGGTTGATTATTGGTGTTACTAGGATCGACTTTTTTATAAACTAAACAAAAAAAAAGCCGCTCAGTGAGCGGCTTTTTTGTTCACGTTCCCTTCTTAGGAACTTTCATATGGATAGCAAAGTTTTCAAACTCGCCGTACTCATGCAGTTTGTTATACAACGTCTTAATCGTAATTCCTAAAGCATTGGCAGCCTGAGTTTTATTGCCATCAAAGTGCTTTAAAGCTTCGACGATGTAACGTCGCTCTAACTCGTGCAAAGTCAAAGTCGGATCATACTGACCGATCACCAGTTTATTTTCTGGTTTCAAAATCGTTTCAGGCAAATCGCTCACTTGGATTGTATGACCGTCTGCTAAAATTTGTAAACGTTCACACAAGTTTTGCAGTTCACGAATGTTTCCCGGCCACTCATACTTCATTAAAGCTTGAAGAGCCTCTGGACTCATTTCCTGTCCACGATTTAAAATTCGCGAGTTTCCACGCGCCAAAAAGTAAGTCACTAGTAGAGGAATATCCTCTTTGCGACGACGGAGTGGAGGCGAATGCACGGTGATTGTATTAATACGATAATACAAATCCTCGCGGAAAGTTCCCTTAAGAACTTCGGCATCCAATTCGCGATTGGTCGCACTGATCAAACGAATATTTACTTTGATCGGTTCTTTTCCACCAACTCGATAAACTTCGCCTTCTTGAATAAAGCGTAAAAGTTTTGCCTGAATTCCAGGACTCAACTCGCCGATTTCATCCAAAAACAAGGTTCCACCAGAAGCCGCTTCCGCGAGACCAATCTTGCGATTGTAAGCGCCGGTAAAGGCACCTTTCTCGTGTCCGAAAAGCTCCGACTCTAAAAGAGTTTCGCGAAGAGCTCCGCAGTTAATGGCCACAAAAGGCTTATCTGCTCTTTGGCTTTTTTCGTGCACCGAGCGTGCAATCAGTTCTTTTCCTGTACCGCTCTCACCGAGAATCAACACAGGAGCGCCCGAAGGGGCAACTCGATCCACCATTTTCAACACTTGATGCATCACCTCGGACTTGTAGATAATGGATGGCTTTCTTAAATCTGATGAAAGTATAGATTTTTGTAAATCGACCTCTTTCATTT
Organism: Bdellovibrionales bacterium; assembly: GCA_043764415.1. Taxonomy (GTDB): domain Bacteria; phylum Bdellovibrionota; class Bdellovibrionia; order Bdellovibrionales; family JAGQZY01; genus JANPLN01. The sequence goes on from JAYUKO010000116.1 coordinate 4,719, forward strand.
GTGACATACGTACCGCCTCTCA
>JAYUKO010000117.1:0-17218 GCA_043764415.1 Bdellovibrionales bacterium
GATGAACTCAGAGTCATGGGAGGGCTGGTGGTGATTCCGACGAATCCCAATCCGCTCACGGGCTTACAAGATGGTCGACAAGCGCGAGTGCGAGGTCAAACACAGATTGTTTTTGGAACTCAACGAGCGATGAAAACGGTGGCAACAGAACTCAATCACATTTCCGGACATGACATTTGGTCCACGGGAACACTCAACGACCCTGAGCTTCCATACGCAAATTATCGCTCCAGTCGAGTGACAACCCTTGCAAGTGCCAGGCTAATCAACTCTGTTGTTATCCTTGAAAAATCGGATGCGAACTCGGGGCCCAATACGCGTGGAGCCCCTGGGCGCTGGCATATTCGGGCTGCCGATTTTGAAAGAGCCATTTCAGATTCAAAGTATGGAACCTGGCCCGATGGAACTGCTGATAACTTTATGTTTTACCCAGCCGATGGATCTTCGCCAAGACCCATTCCCGCGGTTGCGGTTGTTCCTGGTGACTATCACTCCGGTTTCGAAGACCCTCGCTTTATTAGTGCCATCAAGGAACAGGTCCTTGATGAGTCGCAGAGAGCTGGTCGACCCGTTGAGTTTATTCGTTTCCATGATTTTTACGACATTGGTTCTGTAAGCCCTTACGATTCTCCCAGCACTAGAGCCATTAAGTTTGTTTTAGGTGAACTGGATTTGCAGAAAGAAATCAACCGAGGTCGCGAAGATTTAAATGCTCTTCTCCTGTCTTACCCCCACTTAACCGCGGTGCTTTCAGAGGCCGACAATCATCACGTTTGGCTGAATCGGATGTTTAACGACATGACAGCACTTAACGACCCGATCAATGGGCCATTCCTTGCAAAACTTCGCGAAATGTCCCTCGAAGGAGTGGGGCCGCTTGAGTACTTGCTCCTGCAACAAAAAGAGTTTGACGAAGTCACTCCAAGAATGGTGATGAGATCGCGGCGAATTGGAAGAAACGCGTACGTTGAGTTTCCGGATCGAGTCAATGTTCTTAAGGAAGGAAAGTCGTTGTTTGTGGGGCCAGTGGATCGAGCCGTAAATATTGCTCCTCACGGTCATAAAATTGCCGGCGGTGCAAGAGGGGGAGCTTCTCTTGTGCCACATGCGAGCGCAAACTCCCGGGTTATCGTGGGACACACTCACACGCCGGCGATATGGGGAAATGCTTACAACGTAGCGATGGCCGTGCGCTTGCGAAGCCAGCCTTATGCTCTTGGCGGCTACAGCGCACAAAAAAATTCAGTAGCAGTGGTTTACTTAAATGGTGCGATTCAATTGTTTAACTTCGATCCGTTCATTGGCCGCTTAACGCCCGATCTATCAGCGCCGTCGCTACCTGGCCGAAGTTTTTTCACCTCCGAGCCATTTGTAATTCCCGATCCAAACGACCGCATCATTGACTCAGGAGCCACGGCCACAACACTGACGAATTATAATTCGAAGTCGGTGCGGTAGATCAAGCTTGGTTCGACCAAGCTTGATAATCACCGTGCAGATTCTCGTTACGTAAAGTATCGATTCTTTTCAGGTGATGCATAAATGCTTCCCTGAGATGGGATTTGTTGAAACTGAGCTCATGAAAGATGAGGTCCAAACCGTTTAGGCCTTCGCCATATCTTTCAAAGAGCTCTTGATTGTAGGTCGAGAGTTCATGTCGTACCCGGACTTTATGTTCGTAGGGTAAAACGCCCACCGAAAAGTATTCGGGCTGAAGAGCCATATTCAATGCAAAATCATTTACCGTTTTGATAAGTCCCATTTTAAAAAAGTAGCGGTGAATAGCTACAAAGTCTAAAATATTTAAAGCACTGACGGTGATGGTCGGCCGCACTCGTATGTTTTTTTCGCGCAGAACCAAATTTAAATTTTCTTCAATTTGAGTCCAGTTAGTTCCCTTGCGGATAAGCTCTGCTTTTTCTCCAAAGTGATCCACGGAAGGTGAGACGTAAACGTATTTAAAATTTTTCCAAAGTTCGAGAATTTTCCAGTTTTTGTATTCGAGCTTACTCAAATTTGTATTGTAGCTAAGAACAACATTTGTTTTGTTTTTTTGGATCAGCCATTCGAGCAACTGATAGTGTTCATCGATTAAAAGAGGCTCGCCTCCGGCAAAGTAAATTTCCTCAATGTTTTGACTGTTTTGCGAAAAGTGTTCAAATCCAGTTAGCCAACCCGATTGATTTTTTTCGCGCATAGGATTGCTTGGACTATTAAGTTCGGTTTGCCAGGCGGTAGAGTGTTCGGGCCCACAGGTTCGGCAGCGAAAGTTGCATTTATTGGATAATCGAAAATCCCAAAACGACCAATTAAGATCAACGATAGACCCATCAGGCTGAGTTGACTTTATTTTTTTGCTGATGAGGTGGAAAAACTTTTTGTTAAAATCAATCCGATGCGAGTTTCCTTCTTTTTTCTCTCTTTTGTAGCAAGTGCTTCAAACATCCGGGCGTTGCTTGTTGCCCAGCATATCCAATCGTAAGGTTTTCATCTCCGTTGAATTCCAGGCTATCTCCACCGGCGCTTGGTTGATGTTGCCAAAAGACTTCATGCCGGGGGCGCGAACACAGCAGGGAAATATTTCGCCCAGCGGATCAACGTACATATGTATCCAAGGCAAGATACAAAAGCTTGAATTTTTAGAGGTCAGTCGAAGATGGCTACGACCCAAAAAGTTATAATATTGAAGATAGGAGATGAGGCGTTTCATTGGCATGTAACGGGAAGTGTATAAAAACCTTGCGACCCACTTTCGGAGCATATATTTTAAAACAGACTTCCTTAAAAACATGTTGCGAGGCTACGCAAAATTTTAAAGATTGTAAACTCTTTTAAGACTGAGTTCGCTCTGTGTTTGCAGTTCTAAAAGCGCGGTGTAGGGATCTCCCGAAAGATTCAGTGCCTTGGCAAAGGCCGGTTCGGTTTTTAAACCTTTTTCTCGGAGGGTTTGCACCTTAGGTAAAACAGCCCTGCCCCCTAGTTTCAGCAGTCGCTCTTCCACCAAAAAGTGAAGGTAACCCCGCTGACGCACCGAAGGTGTGCTCTGCACAAAAATCTCGAAGGGAACGTTGTCAAAAATAAATTTGGCCATCAGAGTGGGTTCATGTTCTACCAGTATTTGCTCAAGACGAAAACCAAAAAGCTGGGAGTAGGCTTCAACGAAACGCTCTCGAGTTTCCTGCAAATGAGCCGAAGACATTAAGATATCGACGTCGCTGGTGACGGTGGATACTCCTAGGGGAAACGTGCCGGCGATCAACGGCTGATGATCGTGAAACTCGCGCAAAATTCCAAGGCGTTGAAGGGCCGCGAAGATCGGCTTGTTGTTTTCAAGTCGAACCACCGACTCTAAAGACAATTGATGAAATTTGACCACGCCGCTAGCAAATTTTGCTTTGAGCTCCTGATTAAAATCTTTGGCAAGCGCCGAGCGATCTAAATCCAAATGCGCGTAAGTTTTTACCAGTTCGGAGAAGGGCACATCAATCACCACCTCGATATGCTCAAAGCCCGTCGGGGTGGGAGCGTTGGGTTTTGGCGAGGGCAGTTCCACAACGTCGATTTGCCAATCTAAAAATTGCAATGGGTCAAAGAGCTTAAACGTCGAAATCATCCGCCCGTTCACAGGACTCTCAATTAAAAGTTCAGAAAACTGAAGAAATTCCAGCTTCAACGTGTGGTACTCACTCTCACTGCTCGCTCTATAGCAGACGTGATCCACGTTCCAATGGGGCTCTAAAACCAGTTTTTGTGCCCTGAGATCTTCGGCAAGTGTGTTTAAAAACAATGTTGCTTGCTGGTTAAAAAGATTTGTATCCATAATAAGTAGTTTAATGTATATTAAACTACTTATTTAAGCAAGGAGTGTCGCCATGGCCAAGAAAAAATCACCCGTTAAGTCACCCGCTAAGCAGTCTAGTAAGTCGCCAATCAATAAAACCATTAAAAAGCTTCCGAAAGATCTTATCCAGCTAGAAAAAGTGATTGGTCAGTTTATGGAGTACTGGGGCTTTAAGAGTATCCATGGGCGTATCTGGGCCCACCTCTACACATCGAAGATGCCACTGGACTCCTTAGACTTGATGGCAAGGTTGCGTGTATCAAAAGGATTGATGAGCCTCGCCATGCGTGAACTGGTTGAGTACGACGTGATCAAAGTGGATCATGTCGGCCGCCACGGAAGCGCGTTCTATGTTTCGAATCCCGATATTCTAAAAGTAATCACAGGCGTTCTGCGCATTCGCGAAATGAAAATGATTGCCCAAGCGCAAGAAGCTTGCGAAGCTTTGCAAAAATTAAAGGCCCAGGACCTCGAAAGCGCGGGTCTTGAGCAGCAAAAAATCCAGTCCGTTCTTGATTTAACGGTGTCGGCTAAATTTTTGCTCGATGCCTTCCTTATTCAGGAGAGCGAAGGACCTTCTCTCTCGATATTTAATTCCGTCATCTCGGGTCCTCACTAGATGGGGCAACGAAGTTTAGTTTGGTTTACCAAAGATTTACGCACAAAAGACAACGAGTGTCTGAACTGGCTCGATAAGTCGCAGAGTCCCGCCATCGCCCTGGTATTCAGCCCCCATGGGCTCTCCGTTTTTCAGCAAGCATTTTTTCGTCAATCGGTTGTCGATTTACAAAATAAACTGGCATTAAAAAAAATTAAGTTGTTTTGCATACAAGGTTCACCCGAGCAGGAAATCGTAAAATGGGTGCAAGAAAACTCTATCCAGTTTGTTTTAGCCAGCAGCGCCTACAACACTCGAGACCAACAGACCATCGACGCCGTGGCAATGGCCCTTCAGTCCAAGACTGCGGCCCACCTGAAAGCCTTTGATCAAAGCACTTTGTTGCATGCCGATGATTTTCGTTCGGTTTTAAATCGTCTTCCACCAACCTTTACGCCTTTTCGAAAGCTTGTGGAGGAGGCCTGGACTGTGCGCGACGTTGCGACCACAGATTCAAACAATCTAAAAGGTTTTGTTCCAACCGTTCCTCCGGGTACGCATTTTGTGGATTTCGCAAACACCGAAGGCGCCGCAAACTTGCCTTACACTATCGCGGGAGGAGAAACCGCTGCTTGGCAAAGACTCAAAGAGTTTATATGGGAAACTCGGAGCATCGATTCCTACAAAGACAATCGCAATGGCATGATCGAAAAGAATGATTCTTCAAAGTTTTCTCCGTGGCTGGCGAACGGCTGCATCTCGGCGCGCAGTATTTATCACGAAATTAAGGCCTATGAGCAAATGTATGCCGCTAACGATTCTACCTATTGGCTGATCTTTGAGCTTCTTTGGAGAGATTATTTTAAATTTCATTCATTAAAAATCGGCGAGCAACTTTTTAACCTCGCTGGCTTTTTAAAAAAAACAAAACCTTGGCTTGAGGATTACAAGTCTTTTTCACGCTGGTGCCAAGGGGAGACAGGCGAAGACTTCGTCGATGCCAACATGCAGGAGCTTACGCAGACAGGCTGGATGTCCAATCGGGGTCGCCAAAACGTGGCCAGCTATTTTTCGAAACAGTTAAAACTCAATTGGACCCTTGGCGCTGAGTTTTTTGAAAAACATCTTTTGGATTACGACATCGAAAGCAACTGGGGAAACTGGCAGTATCTAGCTGGTGTTGGCACAGACCCCAGGGACCGAGATTTTAACATTCAACGGCAAGCCGAGAACTATGACCCCGATTTTAAATATCGTAACAAATGGCTTGGCAAGTGACAAAAATTTGTGAACTCTGCGGAAGGGTCATCGAATACCGAAAAAAATGGGCTTTGAACTGGGAGCAGATCAAATATTGCAGCGAAAAATGCAGGCGCTCCAAAAGCACACCCAATTTTGAAAATGATTTAATGCAGCTTTTAAAAAAGCGCGGCGCGGGTAAAACGATTTGCCCGTCAGAAATTCTTTCCGAGGACTTAAAAGAAGACAAGGCTGTGATGGAGCAGGTTCGCCAAGCGGCACGACGCTTAGTTGCCAAGGGCGAAATTGAAATTACGCAAAAAGGACAAGTGGTGGATCCGTCCACCGCAAAAGGTCCTATTCGATTAAAACTAAAAAAAAGAGGAGGCTCACTATGAATCAGTATCCAATGGCTTTTACCGTTAGCTCACAAAGTCCATCGGGAATCCAAACGGCCTGGACAACAAAAGCCGAAAAATTCCCAACCGAAATTCCAATGGCCATTCCGCCAGAATTCGAAGGCCCAGGCACGGGCTTAAGCCCCGAAGATCTTTACGCCATGGCACTGCAAAACTGTTTTATTGCGACATTTAAAGTCTTTGCCGAAAAATCCAGACTGGTGTTTAAGGACATTCATTTAGATTCTACCCTGGAAGTAGATCGCGACGAAAAGGGACGTCCCTGGATGGCGCGGATTCACTTAAAAGTAAAACTCAGCGGAGCGGTGCAGGTGGAAAACGCACGGCGAATTTTAGATCGTACCTCCCAAAGCTGTATGATTTTGAACTCGGTGAATTCTGCGAAGACCTTTGAGTTCGAAGTTACAGAGGGATAGGAATCGCTTCGGCCGAGCTGACGGCGCCGCGAAGGCTTGGTCCCCCAAAGGCATCACCCAACAAAAAGATATTTTTTAAAGGCCCGACCACTGCGTAGGGATTTGCGTAGTGCGAGGTAGGATGACTGAAGCGCCATTTTTTTAGCTGTTGCTTTTTTATGGTAAACGCAGAGTCTATTGTCTTTAAATGGCTTGAAAACGCGTCGGCGATTTTTTGCAAATTCGCAACGTCGGAGTCTTCGAAATATTTTCGGCTCCAACCAGGTTGCATAACTACAGTGTACGCTAAGGAAAGCGAAACTTTTTTCGACAACTGATTGCTAATGGAAAAAACATCGCTGTTTATATTTTGCAGATATTTTATTTTTTCCAGAGCCTCAGAAGTGCTGTCCACTTCGAAAAGTCCCACAAGTGCGCTCGCGTAATCAATGGAGTCTAACTCCCTTGGGTACTCAATTTGTGAGGCACGAAGGATATCTAAAGTTTGGGGCAGTGGAGAACTGACAAATATGTGCTTACTTTTGAAGGTTCGATCAGACTCGCAATGCAACTCATTTGTTTTCGAGATGGAAATCACCTTTTGCCCAAAAACAATATTTAGATTTTGAGCCAGGTGTTTTGCCAAACGAGTCATCCCGCCATCTGCACATTTAAAAATCGAGTTCTCATCTTGAAACCAGATTTTGGCAAGTTTTTCTCGACTCCAGATATCGTCTATCTCCCAAACGACTTGATTTGAGACTTTGTAAAATTGAGCCCCATGATCATAGGTGGCAGAGCCGTCTCTGCGGGTGGCAATCCTTCCACCAACGCCTTTGGACTTTTCTAAGATCAATACGGTCAAGCCCGCGGATTCCAGTCGGCGAGCTAAAACCAGACCAGAAATTCCGGCTCCTACAATCAGACAATCTACTTCGTGTTTCATAATCTCCACTATTCAAAGAGTTTAATAGATGGTAATCTTTTAAGCAAGATGGATCCACTCAAACAAAAATCCTTGTTTCGCAAAATTGCCCTCACTCTTTGGAATAAACATGGAGATCCTTCGGTCTATAGTTTTGTAGAGCTCGACGTGACCAATTTAAAAACAAAGGCTCAGTTGCTTTCCATAGTGGTCAAATCCCTTGGCGAAACCATGAACAGAAACAAAGAACTATCGTCCATCATAAAGTGGGGTGGTATTGTTCAACGCTCCGATAAAACAATTTCGGTGATGGTAAATATTCCAGGTCTTAAAATGGACGATTTATCAGCCCTCAATATGGAAGACACGCATTTAAATTCCATCGAGCAAATCCAAAGTAAAATTGAGAGCAAAGCCACCGCCGTGCGCGATTATCGAGACCCTCATCTTGGCCCCATGTTAAACCTCATTCGGTTTATACCTAGAACTCTTTTAAAGTTTTTTTTAAAAATTTATGAGTTTTCGATTTACGAACTGGGTTTTCGCTTCGGCTTAAGATTTTTGCCCTTTAAGCCTTTTGGTTCCATTATTGTTTCCAATGTGGGTTCGCTGGGAATTAAAAATGCTCTTTTGCCATTGGTGCCCATGGCGCGAGCTGTTTTGATGGTGTCGGTTGGTAAAATTTCAAAAGAACCGCGAGTGGTGAACGATGCTGTTTGTGTTCGAGAGGTGGTGCAAATCGGCATCACCTTTGATCACAGATTTTTCGATGGTTCCCACGCTGCAAAAATGCTGGGCGATTTTGAAACCTGTTTCTATTCACTGGCCAAATAAAATTTAAGCGTTTTCAGTAATGCGCTTTTTAAGCTCTTTGGCGGCGGCATAGATTTTCTTTTTTCGATCCGCAGGCATTTTTTCGACAGTTCTTGCCATCATCGACAGTCGGGGATTTTTTAAGAAAAACGTTTTATGCTTTTCGATAAAACCCCAATACAAACCATCCACAGCGTCTTGCCAGTCTCCGGTTTTGTAGCCACCCATTTTCCGGTAGTAGTTGGAGCCGCAAAAATAAGGCTTCGTGGCAAAAATCCCGCCGTCGCTAAACAAAGCCATGCCGTAAACATTGGGCCCCATCACCCAGTCCGACGAATCAATAAACATTTCCATGAACCAGCGATGGGCTTCCTGCGGGTGAATTTCGAGCAACAGCATCAACGAGCCCACCACCATCAGTCGTTCGATATGGTGCGCGTAACCTAGACGAACTGTTTTTTTGATCACATGGTCCAATGGAGGAATTCCTGTCTCACCGTTATACCAATGGGGTGTCAGCTTTTGGGTATGATTCCAAAAGTTCGAGGTGTCCTGCTTCTCGCTAAAATTTTGATAAATTCCACGGATAAATTCTCGCCACCCTACAACCTGGCGGATAAAGCCTTCCGCCGAGTTTAACGGAATTTTTTCAGCACTGATCGCTTTGACCGCCTCATTCACCACTTCGCGGGGTGTAAGCAAGCCTGTATTCAAGTAAGGAGTCAGCACCGAGTGATTTACAAAATCAAATTTTTCGGTCATGGCGTCTTCGTAGGGACCAAAATCTTTAAAGCGCTCTTTGATAAACTTTTTAAGCCAAACCTTGGCCTCACTGCGCCCCGTGGGTAGCCAATAGTTTACAGACGAACCCGGGTGCTTGGAAAAAGTTTTTTCCACCAGCGCAATGACCTCTTTTTCGATGGCATCCGCTTTGTACTCAACAAGGGGACTTTCGGTGTAAGTTTTTGGCAACGGCTTTCGATTGTCTTCGTCGAAACTCCATTTGCCGCCCACCGGAGTGCCATCTTTGTTCAGTAAAATCTTAAATTTTTTGCGCTGACCTTCGTAAAACGACTTCATAAAAGGCCGCTTCGTTTTTGCGAGATAGGCTTCGAAATCGGCGCGCGAAGTTAAAAACATTAACGAAGGTAAAGCATTCACTTCGACACCCACGTCTTTACAAATTTTAAGTATACGTTTTTCAAAAAACTTATCTTCAATTTCGTAAAAACTCAGATGTTTTATTTTATTTTTTTGCAAAAAATGACTCAAAGACTCATCAAAAGTTTTAAATTTTGTGGCGCCCAACTCTTCGTAATGAACATTGAGTCCCAGCTCATTGAGTTCTTCGGCATACTTTCGCATGGCTGCCAAAAAAAATATAATTTTATGTTTGTGATAGGTAAAATGCGTGCACAGCTCATTGTCCTCGCGCATATACACAAGGCCTTTTTTATCCAAATGGGAAAGGGCCGTTTTGGGTTCAAAGAGCTGGTTGCCTAAAACAAGTTGCGCTTTCATACGCGGCTTCCGACCATAAGCCAATAGCTTGTGAGGCCTACTTTTGCAGTCCACAAGATGGTCCGCGGCCAATTTGTTGTTACAAGCTTTTGAATCGCCACAGGGTTAAAACCAGCGTCGAGTTGATTGTGCAAAGGCACGCTCACAAAAAACGTAAAAAACCAAAGCAGTGCGATGATTCCCAGATTGAGCAAACTAAAATCGGTCATTTTATTGCTCACAAGCCAAAGGCCAGCCAGCAGCTCCAAAACCATCACAGGTCCCACAATCACCCCCATCATAGAGGTGTGTCGCTGATGGGCCTCGGTGAACTGCGCGGGATTGATGTACGCAAAGCTTGGGTAGTGAATCAATTGAATCACCCAAATCACTCCGCACATATAAGTTGCGCAAATTTGGCTCATAAGAAGGGGCCACGAATTCATTTTTTTTCCTTTATTTCGCAGAACGGGCTCGTTTCGCAGGAGCGGCGCGGAAGGTAGGGGCGAATTTTGATAAACAGAGAATAATTGATTTGCAAAAATTTATTGATCACGCTGTTTTTAGCTAAACGCGACAGCCAATTGAGTTTATCAAGGCGCGACCAAATTAAGATAAACGCGTCCACACCAATGTGTAATTTTCCGTCACTGTCTTTGGCATGCAGTTCGATATTCACTTTTACCGGATCTAATTTTTCTTTTTTGGCGTCAAAGTCGGGGCCAGCGATATCCACAAAGTTAATATTTTCACTTCCGCGCATTTTTTTGTACTGATTGATTTCAGCTGAGCAAACAACGCAGAGTCCGTCGAAATAGAGAGTAATGGGTTTCATTTTGGCCTGCTTCCGTTATTGTTTACAGTACAGTAAACTTTTACAAAAAGCAAGTTGACTGCGTCGAGCAAGCCCTCGCGCACTAGACAGCACGAAGGCATCTTGTTATCTTTTTAAGGGAGTCGGGGGAAAAGCAAATGCATCATTTTAAAACAATACTCGCGGTGATATTCGTTTTCATCACGACCGTTCACTGTTCTGACTCTGAAACCAGTTCGAGCGAATTTAGCGCCTCCACACCCACCAACTACTTTAAGCGAAGCTCACAATTTACCGTCGAAGTGTACTACGAGCCCAATGCAACTCCCTTTACCGGCTCCACGGCAGGCGGGTTGGTTTATTGGTCTATTTTAGGCGATAACCTAAATACTATTTTATCCTATCGTTCACAAATTCCCACTGTGAATTATCCCACCGTTCTTTCGGAAATGACTCAAATACCTGCACAGAGTAAAACGTCATGGACCATACAAGACGTTCTGAATTTGAACAAAAGTTTTCGCTCGGCTTTACCCACCGCAGATCATGCGCGATTTTATATTTATTTTTTAGATGGAAACTCCAGCGAGGGCTCCTCGGTGATTGGCTTTAGTATCAACGACACGCCCATCATTGCTGTTTTTAAAGATGTAGTTGTCACGAGCGGTGGACCGGCCGTGCAAAAGTTTGTGGAACAGAGCACATTGGTGCACGAAATGGGACACGCTTTGGGTTTTGTAAACAATGGAGTGCCCTTGGCCTCAAGTCATCAGGACAGTGTTCACGGGGCTCACACCGTAAACTCGAATTGCATAATGTACTGGCTCAACGAGGGAGCCAGCGACATGGCTGCCTTTGTACAGCAGTTTATTTTAACTGATTCGACCGATCTTTGGGGAACCCAAGTTCTGGGCGACGCCCAATCATTTAGTGAGTAATTAAATAGCATCATTGAAAAGACCCGAGGAGCCAAAATGCCGAAAAGTAAATTTAAGATCACAGTTTCTGGCCAGGAAAAAGAACTGCTACTTACATGGGGCATGTTTTGGAAAAATTTTAAAATAAATATTGGTGGCGAATTAGTTGGTGGTTTTGAAAGCCAAAAGGAGCTTAGGCTTGGTAAAGATTTTAAATTAATAGATGGGTCCACGCTTTCGATTAAATTGGCTCAAAACGGACTCACGCCCGAATTGCAGATTCTTAAAGATGGTCAAGCTTTGGAAGGAAGTGCTAGTGCTCCTGAAACCCGCTTGAAAACTGCATATGGAATTGTTTTATTCCTTGGGGATACCGTGATGGCGTTCAGACAATCAATGTTGCTTTTGCAGAATCCAAATTTTGGCTGGATCGTTGTTCGTTTGATTTTAGGTACGCCTATTTTTGTTGGGATAAAAACAGCTTACAAGAAGAAGTGAATGCGTACGGAGGGATTGACCTCGGGCTCCTGCCCTCGGCCCTTCGGGTTGCCTCCGGCAATCGCAAAAGTAGCATCCTGCTACTTTTGTCGAACCCCAGTCTTTGCGAGTTCGAAAACCCGTGCGAAGTTGAAATAAAAAAAGGCGACTCTTCGAGTTGCCTTTTTTTATTTCAAATTGGCTCAGGAGGAGGGACTCGAACCCCCGACCAAGCGGTTAACAGCCGCTTGCTCTACCACTGAGCTACTCCTGAACGATGCTCATAGAACAAAGATTTATAACAGGTCCTCAAATCGCAAGTAAATCACTTTTAAACTCTAACGCGCCCTACAAGTTTTGTAGGTGCTGCTTATAGATAGAGTGATTGTCTGGATTTCTATCGAGTTTGATACATTCCTTAAAGCACACATCGGCTTTGGCAAAGTTTCGCACTTTTTTATAGGCATGGGCCAAACCCAATCGAGCCGCTAAAAACCGTGGGCGAAGCTGCAATGAATGCTCAAACCACAAAATCGCCTCATTTTCTGGGCCGTTTTTCCACAGAAGGTGCTGAGCCAGCACGTACGAGGCGTACGCGTTCAAAGGCTGCAGTGTCAGCAGATCGCGCAACGCTTTTTCGCCGTCGGCGTACAATCCATCCCGCAGCAGGGACTGACTCTTTAGCAAAGCATCAAACTCCAAAGCCGACGCATTGATCGGGTCGATAAGCAGTGCCTGCCTGACGGCCGCCTGTGCTCTCTCCGACGCTCGGCCTATTTCGTTTGGCATTTCGAAAAGAATTTTCGCCTGCAGCACAAAAAAATCGGCGCTGCGAATTAAAATATGTTCTGCATTAATTATATGTTCACAGAGTGCCTGCGCCTCGAAGTTTTGACCCGAGTGGGCCAAGCCCTCGATTTGTTGCAAAAGGTGCTCTGGACTTGTGTGGTTTTTAATAAATAGCGAAACCGTGCTTGCGGTTTCGCTCTCGCCCAATACCAATAAATGACGAGCTGAACGACGCGTGTTCATCTCTTCTCCCCCCGAATATCTTTACCCCAGTGCTTCGCTTTGAAGCTTGTTATCAGTTTTTTACACTTCCCCAAAAAAAGAAAGACCATTTTTTTAATAGCAGCTATTACGCTTAGATGAATCGTTAAAGAATTGGTGACGAGCTGATGCGCATTGGCGCAATGATAGTTCTAGTCATTTCAGGGTTTTAGGGTTAGCACGACGGAAAGCAGTTGGCCGAAAAGCGGCTCCAAAGTAGAATCACACCGTGTATTTTTTATACAGGTCCTTGTAACGGAGTATTTATGGAATTCATAATCGGCGCCATCCTTCTTGTGCTTGTTAGCATGGTTGCGATTTATTTTTACCATCGCAAAATTTCGCAGCAGATGCGCGATAGTTTTCAGGCCCTCGCCTCACAAACTCTGCAGTCACAAACTCGTCAGTTTTTAGAGCTCGCCGAGCAGTCCTTGGGAAAACAAAACGAAAGCGCCCGCGGAGAATTGGAAAAACGGCAAATCTCCATCGAGAACGCCATTTCGCCTCTGCAAAAAGCTTTGGAATCAGTACAACGGCAAACTCAGGAGTTAGAAATAGAGCGGCAAAAATCCTACGCACTCATTGAAAACGAACTCAAGCGCGTGGTGGAGGGGAGTGTGGCGCTGTCTAGCGAAACCCGTGCTCTTAAAAATGCTCTTAAAAAACCCCATGTGCGCGGACGTTGGGGCGAAGTTCAGTTGAAAAATTGCGTGGAGCTTGCCGGAATGTCTGAGTATGCAGATGTGCAATTTCAAGACGTCAACACCGATGACGATGGACAGCGATTGATTCCAGACATGACCGTTAAAATGCCCGGTGGACGCTTGGTGATTGTGGATGCGAAGACGCCCATTGATGCCTTCATCGCGTCGCTCGAGGCGCCGACGGAGGACGAAAAAAATATCGAAATGCGCAGGCACGGCATGCAAGTGAAAGAGCATATTAAAAAACTCGCGCTCAAAGCGTACAGCGACCATCTCAAAGACAGCGCCGATTTCACAGTGATGTTTTTACCCAATGAATCCTTTCTATATGCCGCTCTTGAAACGCAACCAGATTTAGTAGAGTTTGCCATCGAGAAAAAAATCCTCATCGCCACGCCGCCTACTTTTATTGGTTTGATGAAAGTGATTCGCTATGGCTGGAACGAGGAGCGCCTGGCCGCCAATGCCGAAAAAATTCGCGATGTGGGCAAAGAACTCCATAAGCGCGCCGCCGAGTTTGTCGAAACCTATATTACAGTTGGAAAATATCTGGGATTAGCTTCCGACAAATACGAAGATGGCTTAAAAAGACTCAATCAAAGACTTTTACCACAAGCGCGAAAAATGGAAGAGCTCGGTGCCAAGAGCATTAAAGATCTTCCTGAACCCATGGGCTTCGAAGTTCCCAGCGACTTAGAAAGCTGAACGTTTTTTCAGTTTTGCGTTTAACCAGTCAACGACTCGCGAGCCATGGTTTTTTTTCCACGCATGATCGCCTTCATTAGAAAATACAGCCTGCTGCGGAATTTGATTATCCCGCAACCGCGCTTGATACATTTCCACAGTGTAAAAAGGCACGATGGAATCGTCTTTATTCGCCACAAGGAGAGTCGGCGGATGAAAGGCAGGTAGATTTGCAGGTACATAACACTGGGAAGCCAAACACTCACCATAGGAGGCGGAGTGCACGACGATGCCGCGAATTTGGCGAGCAATCACAGCCTCCTGCGCCAGGCGACTCGACATATAGCCTCCACTCGAAAACCCCGAAAGAAAAACATTTTCTCGATCAACGGGAGTGTCGGAAAAGTCTTCGAGATTTTTTAAAAGGTATTCAGTTAATTGATAATCGCGACCGCGTTGAAAATGATTGGAATAGGGCGAAATATTCGCTTCCCAAGCGAGCACCGAAAGTCCCACATAAAAGGGCACAATTCTGTTCGCTGTAGGCGCGATGACTACAAAGCCCGCGTCGGTCAGAGCTTGAATGTAGGCGTTTTCGTGGGCGAGGCCGTAGGCGGCGCCGAGGGGGCGCGAGAGCTCCACGGGAGAGTTTGTCCCATGGAAGTAAATCATCACTGGTGCAGGCGATGAGAGCGCCTGGGCTGGCTGAAATATTAAAAGATCTCTTTTGGTGCCAGCCACGGACACGGAGTGATAGGTCCCATTCGTGAGGTCTACGGTGTTTTTAACAAAGGTGTCCGCACAGGCCATTTTGCCCTGAACCCGAGACGAAATTGCAAAAAAGATAAGAAAAAGGAACCCCTTAAAACCCATGGACCCTGAATAGCAGATTTTTTCAGCTTCTGCTTGAGAAAATAAGGGAATTCGCTATATTAGCCGTTTTTGCCAGGAAAAATGCCAGGAAAAATGCCAGGATAAATGACTGACGCTGAACTTGTTCTTCACCTTAAAAAGAATCCATTTGTGCTAGCGCCCATGGCGGGCATTACGGATATGCCTTTTCGGCTCTTCATGAAAGAGCTCGGAGCCGGTATCGTTATTAGCGAGCTTGTTTCTGCCAACGGAATTAAATACGCCGGCGAAAAATCTCTTCAGCTTCTCGCATTTAACGAAAAAGAGCGCCCAGTGGGTTTACAGCTCTTCGGTGAGGATCTCGAAGCGTTGGCTTTGGCGGCGCAAAAAGTAGAAGCCCTCGGAGCTGACTTTGTCGATCTCAACTTCGGTTGCCCCGTAAAAAAAGTTGTTTCAAAAGGCGCGGGATCTGCGCTTTTAAAAGACCTCAATCAGTTGCGTTTAGTTTTAAAAACCGTTCGTGCTGCCGTTAAAATTCCGGTGACTATTAAAATTCGCACAGGCTGGGAACCTTCGCAGCGCAATGCCGTTGAGGTGGCAAAAATCGCTCATGAAGAGGGCATTGCTTGGGTCGCTATCCATGGACGCACTCGCAGCCAAGGCTATTCCGGGCAGGCGGACTGGGAGTACATCACCTCGGTGAAAGCCGTCAGTCCCTTACCGATTATTGGAAATGGCGATATTTTAAGCGCTGAACAGGCCGAAAATAGATTGCGACTTTCGGGGTGCGATGGCGTGATGATCGGCCGCGGTTGTTTAAAAAATCCGTGGATTTTTAAAGAAGCGGCAAATCTTCTTGCCGGGCGCAGCTCCGAAAGTGGTATCGATTACAATTACTTACCACTATTTGCACGACTCAAAGACCTGTTCACGCAAACCCACGATGAGCGTGCAACGATGATTCAATTGCGTAAGTTTTCGATGTGGTACTCAGCGGGATTCCCTGAATCGTCAGCCTTTCGTAAAGAGATATTTTCCACTCGCACAGTTCAGGATACCTATGATAGGATCGCCGACTACTATTCACAAATCGATCTCGGCCACAAACAAGACACAAGTCATGAGGAATTCCTCATGGGAGGACACGGATAATGAGCGACTTGCAAAGAAGTCCCGATAAAATCAGAAACATTGCGATCATAGCACACGTGGATCACGGGAAAACCACGCTTGTCGATCATTTACTTCGTCAAAGCGGTATGTACCGTGACAACGAAAAAATGGATGAACGAGTTATGGATTCCATGGATCTTGAAAAAGAACGTGGGATTACAATTGCTGCGAAGAACACCAGCATCATTTACAAAGACTACAAGATCAATATCGTCGATACGCCCGGTCACTCGGATTTCGGTGGTGAGGTTGAGCGGATTCTAGATATGGTGGATGGAGCGATTCTTTTGGTGGATGCCTCAGAAGGTCCACTTCCACAAACACGCTTTGTGCTTTCAAAAGCCTTGGCAAAAAACATCAAGGTGTTTGTTTGTATTAACAAAATCGATCGTAAGGATGCACGAATTCAAGAAGTGCGTAACGAGATTTTCGATCTGTTCATCGACCTCGAAGCTCCCGAAGAGCAAGCTGAGTACGATTGTATTTACGCCATCGCTCGTGAAGGTTTAGTGACGTTGGATCCCGAAGTTATTCCCGAGAAGAAAAGTCTCGAGATGATGTACGATTGGATTATCGAAAAACTTCCAGCTCCCGTTGCAAAATTGGAAGGCTCTCTCCAAATTATGATTTCTAACATCGGTTATAATAACTTTGTTGGACGCTTGGCCATTGGCCGTGTTCGTCAAGGTTCCATTAAGATGGGCGAAGAGGTCACGCTGTCGGCAGAGCAGGGTTTTAAAAAATTCAAAGTGACTGCGTTGTATATGTATGACGGCCTTAAGCAGGTTGCAGTGAACGAAATCTCCGCTGGAGATAT
>JAYUKO010000118.1:0-17024 GCA_043764415.1 Bdellovibrionales bacterium
AGTGATGGACGCCGAGGGCAACACTGTCGTGATGACCATCACTCTCAACGGGACTTATGGCTCCGCCATGGTCAGTGAGAAATATGGGATCGCACTCAACAACGAAATGGACGATTTTACTACCATCATCGACAAACCGAATATGTACGGACTCATCCAAGGAAAAGCCAACGATGTGCGCGCAGGGAAACGTCCGCTCAGTTCCATGAGTCCAACCATTGTGATAAAAAATAATAAAACAGTGGTGGGTGTTGGTGGCGCCGGTGGGCCGCGGATTATCACAGGCGTGTTTCAGTCGTGGTACCGAGTCGTGGCTAACGGCTACAATATGGACCGCGCCATCCAAACGCCGCGCATTCACCACCAGTTTTTGCCAGATACATTGTTTATTGATGAATATCAGTTTTCTTATGACACGCAAAAAGCTTTAGAAAAAATGGGGCACAAAACGCAGGTGTCGTGGACCACAAAAGTAAACGGTATTCACTTGCGCGACGACGGAATTTTAGAAGGCGCGTACGACTCGCGCTCCGAAGGTGGCGCGGGCGGAATTTAAGGGTCTACGACCTTTGTGAGTTCTCGTAATTTTTTGCAAGCTTGCTGATTGAGACGCCGATGGCATTGGTCGCCGTAGTAGTCTCGTTGAGCATAATAACTCCACTCCTTATGGTTTTTGAGAGTTTTATCGCGGAACGTATCGGTGATTTGTTTTGTAGAGAACGAAAGTAATTTGATCTCCGGCGAAATCCACAACGGTTTATCAAGAGGCTGCAAACGCCAGTTTTCATTTGGCCCCCCTTCTTCGACATCACTTCCTGTATACAAATCTCCCTCCACCACAAAGAGCATTCGAGCTGATCGTACTTGCGAGGGCAAAACTTTTCGTCCCATGGTGTACTGCACCCGCAGATCCAATGTCCTTGGGCTCTCCAATGGATATCGTAGAAAAGGTTCGCGAAAAGCTTCTAGCAAACAAAGGATCGTCCACCCGAGCAATTCCTCGCGCCCCGTTGCGCTTTCTTCGAAGATGCGCAAAAGTTTGCCGAAGCGGTCCACTCGTATGCGCAGATGCACGTCGCCGGCAAATCGTGCTAGGGAGTGCTCTGGTCTATAACTTAAAAACAAACGGATTTGTTTCCATAAAATTGGTAACTCACGATCGTCACGCAGAGATTTTTCGAGATTCACTTGCACGCCGTTAGCTGCGATCTCCACATTGCCCAATTCTTGCGATAGTTCCTGATTCTCTGCATGGTGTTCTGCCAGCCCAGACCAATCGGTTCGCAAAGCAGACTGAAGGGACTTTGCAAATCTCGAAGCTTGATTTTGCCTCTGTTGATATTGCTTCGACTGATTTTTCTTTGATGATTTGTATTTCTTTTGTGAGGGGCTCCCCGCGGGGGCTTGCGCAAAGCCCTTGGCATCGGTCATTGTGTGCCACTCCATGCGAAAGGGTTTCGTGACTATTAGTTTTTCTTTATTTTTACTCAAAATATAAAAAAGAATTCCATGCAATAAAATTGAAATACAGACCGATGCCCTCATGACTTATTTAACGGTTTTTGCTTAAAAAAATATATTCAGACAGGCCATGAATGGCTGCCATTGAGTAGATGAGTTTATCGCCACTGAATTCGAAGACAGGCTTCTTTCCCACGTTCTTGAATGCCACCGGGTTCAATCGACGAAAAATAGTTAAAAACGGTTCCTAGCGAGTTGATCGTCTCATCAAGCCGTCCGGTGGCACAGCTACACTGCTGTTTGTAAACCTCTTGGAATTTTCCCTGGGTTAAATTTTTATAGCCCGAGACTAAGATCGCAGCGTCATAGCGATTGTCTATAATATGGATGTTTTTAGATCGGGAGTTCACACTCACCCAACCACAAAAAGTATGGGGTCGAGTTTTAAATATATTTTGAATCGGTTCTTTCGGGGGACGATTGTTCTTGAGTCGTGGATCCTTGGAACAGGCATCACCTCGGTTTTCGATCGCGCTCACGAAGGTGAAAGCGTTAAACGTTTCGTTTTTTCGATTTACGGTTTGAGTGATGCGACCTGTTGCGCAGGCACACTGCCACCCTTTGATCGGTAAAAAGTCGCCTTTTGTTCGAACAACGTTGTTACGGCTAATCATTGCGGCGTTAAATTTATTATCAAAAACTCGCACGTCATCATTCTGCCTTAAATCGACCCAGCCACAGAATTTAAGTTCTGGCGATTCTGAATAGGTTTGCGCGTTGTCGACCCCAGAGGTCGAAATTGAAAGGTTAGGGGACGGCGTTTTCTGCCCTTGGTTAAATTGCGGATGACTAACGCCCACGGCGGCGAAGCTCGCTAAGACGATGTCGCACTTGTCCGCTAAGGACTCCGTTACTAAACACTCCTCATGCAGGTGAATTACATAGTCGATGAGAGTTGCAGTTGGACTTAAGCGATAGGCGACCGTATTGAAAAACAACCTTTGCGTCTCTTCAAGTCCAAGACTCGCAATTATCAGCGCTGCCGCTTTATTAGCAACGCCCGAAACACTATGGACTCCGCAGTTATCGTTATCTACTGATGGCTGACAATCGAGCGGGAATTGCTTTCGTGCGACGTCCAAATGATCGAACTGGGCGGCAAACGATAAGATCGGCGCAAAGAGATGACGAAGTCCAATATGATCTAATGCAAAATTTTTAATCTCATCCGCTGAATACTTAGTGGTTAAAAAAATGAGATCGAGAAGCTTTTCCTTTTCTGCCGCAACCTCAGGACGTAAAATATCTTTTCCCACAGTAAAATCGAATTTTTTACTTGCGCCGAAAGCAGCTTCCACGGTGGCGCCTTGTAGATCAGCAAAATGTTCATTGATTGCACCAGCTTCACCTCGATAAACCAATGCCGATGAAAACTGCACGATGGCATGTGAGTACTCGTGCCCTAACACCGAATGTGAATCAACAAGATTGTATGTACTTGCGCTGTCTTCACCGACGATAATTTGTTTTCGCGACGCCAACCAAGCTGCATTGCCAGCGTAGTCCAAGGAACGTAACTGAGTGAAAATTTCAACAGGCGATTGCGAGGCCTTTCCCTCAAAGCCAGTCCATGCGTAAGATCGTTCAAAAAAATTCACAACGTTCTCCATGACTTGTAGAGCACGTCGAGTGCTATCTGTTTCCGTTATTTTTTCGCCGCCTGGAAAAAATGGGCTCTCGTAGGAAACAATGGAAACTATTTTGTGAGCAACATGTCGCAAATTTGTGACTTCGAGAAAAAATCCATTTTGCTTCGGAATATTCACATCAAATATTATTGGTAATTCAAAAGGTTCGCTCACTTGGATACGCCATTGATCCCCGTAGCGAACGAGACTCAACCGATTTTTTTGTGCAGAACTGATTAGGAAACGTTTTAATGCCACTTTCCCCATGGCGCTAAAAGCTCTCTCGAGCAGTCGACGCTGTTCGGACAACTGCCGATTGAGGAAGTCATTGTAGCCGAAAACAGGACTTAGAATCCCCTTGAGTCCAGTGAGAAATACCCGCATGACTGCACTGGAAGAATCGTTCGTCTTTACTAGTCCCATAAAGTGAGCCAACTCATTCTCTGTGAACAGGACACGAAAGCCCGCACTCTCCAAAGCGGTGCTCAACGATGGCGGATCCATCAATTGACTATTAAGCGTCCTTAACTGGGCCTTTACGATTCTTGCAATAACGACGGCTCCTTCAATTGGGATCATGTAGGGTACTCCGAGAACCCTTCGAAGGACGACTTGGCGATAGCGCACGTAAACCGAATCATCGACGATGTTTTGCTGAACAAACTGAAGGCTAAAATTTGTCCCGGTTGCGCTTCCCAAAACCGCTCGATTTGCTCTTAGGTAAGCTTTTAAAACTTCGATTTCCTGAACCGAAAGAAAACCACTGTTTGCAAAGGCGGACGTCGGCGCAGCAATTTCGGTAACGGCGTTTGAAGGTAGAAACACCTTAACCTTACTTGGATCATCGGTATTTGCAGGATAGCGAGTTTTTTCATTCTCAATATTTTGTAAAAAGGGCTTTAAAATTTTTAAAGCATGCTGCCTTCGCGAAGCGAATTCTGCATTTTTCTGCGGAATATAGTTACAGGACGTTACGGTTTGTAAAATGCAAATACCCAACAAAACTCTGAGAATCATCAAACCTAAAAAGCTCCGGAATATATATACACAATCCAACCACGGGCAGACTCGAAGCCTGGTTTTGTTCCCTCGATTCGAACTTTTCTAAAAACTTTGCCGCTGACTGTAACGGAAGATTTTAAATCGGCAACGGACGTTAAGCTTTCAACTTTTAAAGCTCCCGCAGAACCCACAGAGATTTTTGACATATCATTAATTGCTTGTAACTCTACAAGCTTTTCGGAACGAACAAAAACATTTCCAGACGAAAATCTTTGAATAAGTGTAAACCCATCAGAAGTCGTTTGTGGTGGTAGCTGTGCGACCTGGCCGTCGGCCTCGAACTGATCTAAATATGTGAGATCTTGGATGTCGACAAAATGCCACAGTCCTTGACCTGTTTTGTTCGCAATTCCCCCGGCCTCTTTATCCAATCGACCAAGGAGAATTCGCAGCAACTCATACGTATTTCCACGGCCTTGACGATAATAAATATCATGAGAAAGAACAATCCCTCTCCCGGCATTCACGATATCTTGGAAATACCACGAGGCACAAGTGTCGGCGCTGACGCCTTTTGACCAACAGGACCAATCAGCCCGTGGTGCATCGGTTCCTAAATTTGCGTGTATTGGCCCTACATAATAACGTGTGAGTGCGTTTGCATTGAGATTTACAGCTTTCGGCGCAGACCAACCAAGTCCTGGAGCTCGAAAGAGCATTCTGCCTGGAGGTTGACGTCCCAATACCGCGACTAATGAGTCGTGCGCATCGAGAACTTCATTTACAATTGTACTTTGCGTGATTCCGCCAACGTCGTGGGAAAAAGTGTGGTTGCCGATCGTGTGGCCTCGGCGAATCATTTCGCGAATCAAATCAGCGTTATCTCGAATTCTACTCCCGACGATAAAAAATGTGGCTTTGATGTTGTAGAGGTCTAATAAATCCAAGATCGGAGTCGTGACGTTACCGTTAGGCCCATCGTCGATCGTTAAAAGAAGTTCACCTTGTCGAAGGCCAAGACTCGCGATGGGCTTTGTGGTGAAAAGGGTTCCGCCATCTTCAATCACACAAAGATTTGCTGGCTTGAGCTCACTTGCGCTAATGTTTTGATCGCCATCGAGGTCGCAGTAAGGGGAATTAAACGGAAGTTTAACTCCCACTTCAACGTGTTCTTGATACGTAGAAGCATCCGCAGGATGTCGATGGGTGCTATCTCCGGAATGAGAATGCTGACCGTGAGTGCAGGCCGACAAGATTAGTAGATAACTGAATAATGATGCAGAGAAATTTTTTTTTGTCATAAACAAGAGCATAACAAGCTCGATATCTCATTACTAGAAAAACACTTAGCGTTTTACCGGTGCTTTACTTCGGTCTAGTTGTTTGCTTTGTTATTCATGAGTTTCAGCCATTGGAGAGCCTTAAGCTTGCGCTCGTTGAGACCAAAGTGAGTTCCCGGAAATTCCGTGTAGACTGTTTTAACTCTCTTGCGCTTAAGCACATCGCGGACTTTTCGAGCTCCGAAGTACAAACAAAAATCATCAAACTCACCCACCTCGAGATAAACGGTCTTTTTACTCAGCTGGGAAGCTCTTTGATTTAAAAAGTAAACGGGATCTTTTTGTTTCCACTGCGTCCAAATCGAGGAGTTCACATCTCCGGTTAAAAGGTCTATTGGAAACTGAAGTTTCTTGTTAGCCCCCAACCGCGAATAACAACCCGTCATGGCAAGAGCATTAATGATTTGAAAAAAGTTTTTCTTTTTTTGTAGCTCCCCACTCTGCAGGGCCTTTTGCACCTGAGGGACATTCGAGAGAGATTTTAAATGGGGAGCTAACTTATAAAAATCTGGCAGCAGTGACGTTGCAAAATCAGCATCCGGTGCAATAGCGATGGCTGCTTGAAAGGGACTTTTTGGCAAACTCACATGGTGAAGCGCTCCGTAACCGCCGCTGGAGGCACCCATCACAATCCACTGAGATTTGCGATCCTGTGGAAACACAGATTTGATCAAAGGAACAAGCTCCTGCTGCAAATGATCACTGTGGCGACCAAAAAGATCGCTATTGATAAACTGGCCACCACCCCAGGCGGTCATCCCGTCCACAAACACATGCAAAGCGCTGGGGATCTTTCCTCGACGGGTTAAATTCATTACCTGCTGCGGAAAATTTTCTTCCAGCGTTTTTTGCTGAAAGCTCTGCGTGCCATTGCCAAAATAACCCGAAAGATGAAACACCACCATGGTCGGCTTTTGTTTGCGCGACTGCAAAACGTAATGATGTTTGCGGGGCGATTCCTGCAAGAGGTTGGCGGATAGCACCTTGCTCTCCACCTGCAGGTTAAACAGGACAAAGTCGGCGGCGACGGTGGGCAGTGCGAGTTGGTAAAGGCTGTATTTCACAGCTCGAGAATAAAGGAATCAGCGCAAAGGTGTCAGCCAAAAGGTGTCTGACGCTTTTTTCGCCTGCATGGAGTCATATCTTGGAATGTGCCCTTGCACGAAGTATAAGCAGCCTGGTGATTTTACCAGGGGGAAAATATGAGTGCACTTTCTAAGGTTCCAGAGCTCAGTCTTGCGGCCTACACGCAGGGATCAAATACCGATAAAACACGTTTCATCGACGAGCTGTTTCGCGGGCTTAAGGATTATGGTTTTATTGTTCTCGTCGATCACCCCCTAGCAGATTCGCTGTTGCAAAAAGCCTACAACCTGAGCGAAGAATTTTTTGCCCTCCCGCGGGCCGCAAAGGAAGCCTACACACTTCGCGACAACGGCTTTCAGCGCGGCTACACTCCTTTCGGACAAGAGCACGCCAAGGACAGCCCGGTTGCCGACCTAAAGGAGTTTTGGCATGTGGGGCGCAATCTGGCCGAGAATCACCGCTACAATACTCAATATCCAAAAAATATTTGGCCCCGTGAAGTGGCACAATTTGGCAATGTGTTTTCCGAAATTTACACAGCCCTCGAAATGTGCGGCGATACTCTTTTAGAAGCCTTATCACTTCCCCTGGAACTTGAAAAAACTTTCTTTAAAAAGATGACAGTGGATGGAAACTCCATTTTGCGATTGTTGCATTACCCGCCTCTCCCGCCAGACCGCGATCCGCGCTCCATTCGCGCGGCGGCTCACGAAGACATCAACTTGATCACGCTTTTGGTTTCGGCCTCGGCCTCGGGACTTGAACTGATGGATCGAGATGGAACATGGCTTGCGATTGAATCCAAACCCAATGCAATCATCGTTGATTCTGGAGACATGTTGGCGCGAATCACCAACAACGTGATTCCTTCAACCACCCACAGAGTAGTGAATCCCCCCGACGCTAAGAGCAGCCGGTACTCGATGCCATTTTTTATGCATCCCCACCCCGAGGCCATGCTGTCTTGCCTTCCCTCTTGTGTGGGAAGTGGGGCAAAGTATCCAGACATTTTAGCAGAGGATTTTTTGAAACAACGTTTGCGCGAGATAGGCCTTTTGAAATAGCCTTAAAGAATGTACTTAGCATTTTTTCAAGGCTTTCTACTTATTGCCTATATGTTTCATCAAACGGAGTCGTGGGATCACCGCGCCCTCGCCGTTTATTCCATTTTTGTTGTCGGCGCATTTTTAATTTTTAAACGCCAGCGCAATCTTGTATTTGGCCTGGCTGCCCTGCCAATTTTGTACAAATACACGGTGGTGTTTCCAAACCTGGCCAATCATTCGAATCTTTCTTTTTTTCTTTTTCTACTTTTAACTACCTTCAGCTTTTACAAATTTCAAAATGCGAAAATCGATTCTCTAACGCCGCTGATTAAAACCTTGCGGCTTTTTGCATTGATCACTTATTTTTTCGCAGCTTTTCATAAATTCAATATGGATTTTTTTAATCCCGAAGTGAGCTGCGCCAACGATAAAATGGGAGAGTATTTAGATCTTTTGCCAAATTTTTTCGATTCTTCCAAGGTGTACCTTCGGCGGCTTTTACCACTTATTGGGTTTCTGACCGAAGCCATCATTCCGCTTTTTTTATTTGTTCCGCGTTTACGTTATTTTGGCGTGCTGTTTCAGTGCGGATTGCACTTTTTGCTAGCGCCGCTTGGCTTTATTGATTTTTCAAGCTTGGCTCTGGTGCTCAGTTGGAGTTTTGTAAACCCGCATGTTTCAACCAACGAAGTTTCGTTGGAAAAACAATTACAAACTTTCGGCTGGAGTTGCGTGGCTCTCGTCATCGGCTTGGGTATTTTTCGTTGGTACCCGCAAAACGAAGAATACAGCTTTTTCGAAGGTATTGCCTTCGCGGTAATATTTGCGCCCTTTGTTTTTAAAACGATTTTACCAAAACTCGATCTGGCACGAATCTCTCTACCCCGCCCTTTAGTTTTGCAATTGGCGACGCTGCTGCTGTTTGTTTACGGATTTTCCAACTACCTTGGCTTGCGCACAGCGGGCACGTTTTCGATGTTTAGCAATATTCAAACAGAGGGCCCCACCTCCAACCATCTTTTGCTTTACTCGAATCCGTTTAAAATTTTTTCCTATCAAGAGGACCTCGTAGAAATTATCAGCGTTAGCGAAAACATTCGCGGTTTTTACCGAAAAATGCCCCAGCCTGGGCAAGTAATCCCGCGAGTGGAGTTTTCGCGAATGCTCGATATTATGCTCGAACAAAACCAGCAAAACGCGGCCCTCGAAATTATTTACGACGGACAAGCGCGAACCACCCAAAACGCAGCCAGTGATCCTAATTTTTATCTACCTGCGCCGGCTTGGCAAAAAAAACTTTTCAAATTCCGTGCGGTCCTCAAACAAGGACCCCAAATCTGCGCTTGGTGAATTTCTGGTTAAATATCGGCTCCTTGCGACGTCATTTCTGGTAAATTAGTGACGTTTTTTGCTGAGTCCGAGCATTGAAATACAAACCGTACGTTGACTCGTGGCCTTTCCTTTGCAAAGTCTAATGCCAATCAAGGAGTCCGCAAATGTTTAAAATATTTAAAGCACTATCAATCACCTGGCTTTTCGCGACCGTTTGTATGGCAAGTGATCATATTGATGGCGCAGCAACCATCGAAGACGGCCAAGCTGATTTGACGGATCTCTACGCTTTTAAAACGCCAAATAAAAGTGAAAGCCTTACGGTGATTTTAAATATGTATCCTGGTGTTAGCCCCGAAGGCCATTACTCAAGTAAAGTGAGCTACGACCTTTTTCTCCGATTGGCCGAAATCAATAAAGCTCCCTTGAAACCAGGATTTAATACCTACGTGGCGCGCGAATTGAATCTCAATTGTAAATTTAAAGATCCCCGACACCACACCCGTGTTGGGAACTCCGATGCTGCTGGCGTGACCTGTATCTTAAACAAAGACGGCGTTAAAATAAGTTCCGTCACTGGCCACGTTGGAGATATTATAGAAAACGAAATCATGAAACTATCTGCAGGCCCCAGAGCAGATTCATTTTTTATATCGGCGCAAACTTTTTTGGGTGTGACCAATCGTAAAAAATTTAAAACTCAAGCTCCAGGTTCTGGCAGCAACGCTATGGCAACCATCAATGTGATGAGCATTGCCATTGAGTTCAATCTTAAAAGCTTGGGCTTGCAAAGTGAAATGCTAGCGTTGGGTGCACAAAGCTATACGGAGCGCGATGGAGTTTACGAAACCTTGGATCGCGTGGGGCGCCCCGAAATTACCAATCTCAGCCTGCATGATTATTCGGGCGATAACCCACTAAAACGAGATTACAATAAACTACGTCCCTTCGAAAGTCCGTCCATCATGGATTCAAAATACAAACAACGACTCGTAGAGAATATTTCAGCCTACGATGCCCTCGACGCCTCTCTGTCGTGGACCCCAGAAGGATTGGAACTTCTGACGGATGTTTTAATGGATGATTTTTTGCTAATCAACTTAAACTCCAGCTGTTTAGATTCTGGAAATCAATATCTCAATATTGAAAAAGAACTGCTTTTAGGAATGGAAACCAAAAGCTGTGGTGGTCGAAAATTGACCGACGATATCATGGCGACGCTGTACGCTCTTTATATGGAAGGCTATGAGGCTGATCTTTTAAACTTTGAAACAGGCGTCACATCTCCTTACCAGGGGGATTCAGCAAAAAGCTTAAAGAGCGCGTTTCCATACCTTGATCGATCCGACTATACATCCTGGAAGCAGTGGCTGTTATTTGAAGCCGCAAAAATGATGCAAGAGTAGTAAGACTTCTGTCTCAAAGTAGGACGGCGCCACTCAAAAAACATATCAACTCCACAAAATTCTGATACCCTCAAAAAATATTCGGTTATTAAATTGGGGGAAACTCATGTCAAAATCAATTGGAACTCTTTTTATAGGCAACAAAATGAAAGGCATCGTCGCGATCTGCTTAGTCTTGACAGTGCTGTTGGCTTTTCAGAACTGTGGCGAATCGAATTCTGCATTCGATGGTTCAAGTACGAGTCTCAGTCAGGGGCAAGTTATTTTTAGTGAAGATTTTGAAGGAGATGTAAATACCTTTCTCTACAATGATAACTCAAAGATTTTACCGAGCGCTAACGCAGCCTATTCCGGAAATATGGGATTTAGATTGGAGGGAGCAAAAGGTGAATGGATGTATTTGCCCGTCGAAAAAATTCCTGCCTTAAAACCTGGTGCCAAATATGCTATTTCTTTTTGGGCAAGGCGCATAGCCACTGACCCTAATTCAACTATGCCCGTGGGGCTGGACTCTCCTGGAACATTTCTTGAGGTCAAGAGTGCGAATTTCAAATTATATGAAACTCAATTTGTTGCCGGAGGAACTTCTCTTCATTTCGACTTTTGGATTAGCACGGGGTCTACGAATGTGGTCGATATCGATCAATTCGAAATCCGCGAGCTTGAATAAAGTAGCGTCATGTCGGCTAGGACGGCCCACGTCATGGCTTCGACCACCGGTACCGCTCGCGGTACAATACATGGATCATGTCGGCCGCGTTTGGCCACATCCAAAATGCTGGATGTGGGTTTAAAGGCTGTACGAAACACGATGGGCTCACCAGTGGAAATACCACCGCGAATACCACCGTAAGGCGATGCGCGCTCGACAGCGTGGACGGTTGTCCCTTTTTGCCGACTCATCGCAAAGCCGTCGCCAAATTCAAAACCGCAGGTGGCACCGATGCTCATCATGGCGGAGGCCAAGACGTTTTTAAGTTTGTAAAACACAGGTTCACCTAAGCTTGCGGGAACTCCCTCGATCCACAGTTCCACAACGCCGCCATAGCTTTCACCATTTTTTTTGGCGTCCAACAATTTATCCGCAATAGCGAAACGCTGTGTTGGAAAGCGAGCGGCGTGCTGATCTGCTGTTTGATTTTGCGTGAGCCAGTTCGAGCGGAGCTGTTGAAGCTCTTGTTCATTGAGTTCCATTTCGCCAATGGATTTTACAAAACCCATTACTTGTAATTTTGGATATTGCTGTAATAGAAATTTTTTGGCGATGGCACCGGCAATCACCCGTGAAAGGGTTTCGCGCCCCGAGGAGCGGCCACCGCCGCGTGCGTCGGCATGGCCAAACTTGGTTTGCCACACATCATCGGCGTGGCCGGTTCGCGGTGATTTTTTTATTTCTTCGTAATCTTGCGAGCGCTGATTTTTATTTTGCACCACACAGGCGATGGGCGTTCCCAAGGTTTTTTGCTCGTAAACACCCGAAAGAACTTCCACTGTGTCGTCTTCGTTGCGCGCCGATACGAGCACCTCTTTGGAGGCCGTATCGACTTGGCCTGGACGGCGACGATCCAATTCCTTTTGAATATCTTCCAGCGAGAGTTCTACTCCGGCTGGACATCCATCCACCACCACGCCCATGGCCGTGCCGTGGCTTTCGCCAAAAGTTGTAAAACGAAATAATCGACCAAAACTATTACTCATAGGAGCTCCAAATGTTTTGCTGCTCAATGGCTTGTTTAAAAAACATGTCATCGCCCGAAATATATTTTGCACCCATTGCAAAGGCATAGGCCCGTGCGGGAGAGTCGGCTCGATAATTGAGATCAATCACAAACTTTGGCTTCCAGTCTTTAGGAAGCGAGTCGGCGAGTTGGGTGCCCGCAGCCCAAACTAAGGCGTCAATTTGTTTGAGCAGAGGTTCCCCTTCCCGAGGAAAACCCGTGCGCGCGGAGTAGGCCACAGCGTTGGGTAAGTTGAGAGCAGGAAGCACTCCCCCGCCGCCCCAAATAGCCACACTCATCGCTTGCAGATCGATCGAGTTTTTTTCGAGCAAATATTGAAAACCGGTTTCATCCGTGCTTTCGCCTTCCCATAGAAAGGTCAGTGGATTTCTAATGAGCGTGTTCAGTGGTCGCTCCTTACCTGTCTGAACGCCCACCAGTCCGCCGATAAGCCGTCCCGCCCAGGGTTTAAGGGGGCTTGTCACAGCGGCAGAGCACAGGCCGAGCTCACACAAAAATTCAAACCCTCCGTCGATGAGATCTCGCTCATCCACCTCGATACTATAAAGAGACATCTTTCTTTTTGCAAAAAACTCAGCGTGATAACTCGGAGACCAGCTCTGAAGCACCGGCTGACCCAGCACCGCCGCAAACTGGAATGAGGAGGGTTGCAACCACTGCAGCAACGTCGGTTGATCTAGGGACGAACCAAAATCAATTCTAAAAAAATTCAGTGGCACTTGTTGTTTTTGCAAATGCCTGTACCAATACCAGCGACCGTTCTCGGAGCGCGGAAAAAATAGGCGGCGAAGTGGATCACGTTTTTGCCACTCGTGCCCCAATCGAAGTTGCAAAAAATTTTTCACAAAGGGCGACCACTTGAGCTTTCCGTCAGTAAAACCTTCCGCAAGTTCTAAGGCGTCGAAATAGTTTTCTTCTTCGCTATGCAACGACGAAATTTTTTTCTCCGGTGCGATCTTAAAAGCAGGCTCTCCCCGCTCCACGGGCCAATCCACCAACGCCACACGGTTTACAAAGCCAGACGTTGCTTTTTCTTTTTCATCATTGCGAAAACTTAATAGCAATTGCCCGCTCTCAAAAATGGAGACGGCCAATTCGATTTGCTCAGTTGTCAGTAAGTCGTCACGGAGTTCTATAAACTGAGGCTGTAAATTTTTAATATATTGCAAACGCTCGCCTTGAAAATGCAAAGGCAAAAGTGTGATGGCACCCTTCGCAGGCTCTCCGCGAAAGTACTCGGCCTCTCCAGGGTGCGATTCATAGACCCCTTCGGGAAGGGTTAGCACATCGTAGCCCTGCTGTTCCCAACGTTCATTGCGAGAACGAAAAATATCGGTGGGAATGCGAAGATCTTTTGGGTCTGAATTTAAACTGGGTCGGTCGAAAAAAATGTTTTTTGAAACATCCCAGTCCCGTTGCAGCCAAAGAACTTTGGCGCCCGAGGGAATTTCACTTTTAAAACCGCCGCCCACAGCGATATAAACTGGCGCCTGACTGTTGGCCAATTTTTTAACAAGCTGCTGAAATACCTGCTCTTCAATCTCACGAAAGGCACTTTCGCCTTGCTGAAAAAAAATTTGCGCAATGGAACCATGGAACTTTTCAATTTCGGAGTCGAGACAGAAACATTCAGCTTCAGGTAGGTATCGTCCAATCCTTCGAACAAAAGAACTCTTTCCCACACCGCGATGGCCGACTAAAATGGTCATCATAAAGCCGTTCCAGCGAGATGTTGCCAAAACTGCGGATAACTTTTTTCCACCACCTCGGGATTTAAAATTTCAAACTTGGCCCCATACAAATTTGCCACCTGTGCCGCCATGGCCATGCGGTGGTCTTGATCGGGGTCAAAAACGCCGCGGCCTTCAAACGGAGCGCTCTCACCCTCGATCCAAAGCGTGGTTCCTTGTAAGGTGGTTTTTCGTCCCAGGCGCTCCACAAGATGAATCGTATTTTGCAGCCGATCAGACTCCTTCACCGACAGGTGCAAAAGATCGGAAAGTTTTGAGACTCCCTCAGCGCGAGCACATAGCACCGCAAGCACCGGAAACAGATCTGGCGTGTTCATCAACGAAACATCCACTGGCTTCAATCGAGCGACCGCACTCACTCGCAGTTCGGCCGACTGTTTTTCAAGAAAGGCACCCATGTTTTCAAGTATTTTTAAAAATGCAATGTCTGGCTGCAAAGACTGAAACGGAAAGTTTTGCAAACAAACCTCTCCTCCCTGCAAAGCACAGGCAACCAGAGCGAAACACGAACTCACATCCTGCTCACTGGTATACTGAACGGCCTTGGGAGATTGCTCGGCAGGAATTCGAAAGCCTTGCGCCGTTGGGGTGTATTGAAATCCAAACTGCTTCGTCATCTCCAACGTCATTTGCAAATAACCCATGGAAACTTGTTTTTCAGAAAGCTGGATCTCCAATTCAAAAGGCAGCGTCCACGAGTTGAGTAAAACGCTTGAGGCAAACTGACTCGATTGTTCCACAGAAACAGAAAGCACGGGCCGTGCCTGCCACCCCTTGGAGTAGATCACCCACTGCTCGGCGCTCACTTCAACGTCCACACCAAAAGCGTTCAGGGTTTGAACCAAAACTTCGTGGGGCCGGGACAAAAGCCGTCGCGACCCTTTAACGACCCAACGGCCTGGCTGACGCGAAAGCCGCAAAACTAAAAACCGAAAACTGGTCCCGGCATCGGCGCAGTGAAACTCGGTTTTTCCCCTCTGAAAATCAGAAAGAGCTTTTTGCAATACCTGCACGTCCATGGAGTTGGTGGAAAAAGCGACGTTTACCTCTGCGTTGTAGGACTTTATAATCAGCGCACGGTTCACTAAGGATTTTGACGATGGCAACTGTCCCGAAAACTTAAACATCCTCGGCCCAGCCCTGCCGTTGCGCCTCAAAAACAAGATCACGCAAAGACACCGGAATCACCTTGGCCTCGCCCAGATCGCTTAAAAAAATAAAATCAATTTTTGCCTGAGCATTCATTTTCTTATCCTGCATCGCTAAACGCAGAACTTCTTGCGCCGGCATCGGCTTAAAATCGGATTTATCTAGCCAACTGCGCAAACCGAGTTCAGTGAATTTTTTAAAAATCATTTCACGGCGAGAATCTGGTAACAGGCCAATCTTGGCACTCCAATCCACCGCAAAATAGAGCCCCTGAAGAACACTTTCACCGTGGGAAACCTGATAGTGGGACTCGATCACATGCCCCAAGGTATGGCCGAAGTTTAAAATTTTACGCAGGCCTTGAGTTTCAAAGGGATCCTGCTCGACGATTTGATTTTTTGCCTGAATCGCCCTTTGCAAATTCTGCCAGATCATCATGGAGAGCCCCTTCTCCAATTTCAAATCCTGTAAAAACGTCGGCTGACAGATAAGTGCCATCTTTAGCATCTCGCTCAAGCCCTCGCGCGCGCGTTCCTCGTTTTGCGTAAACAACAAGTCTTTTACGAGCACCACGTTCTCGGCAGGATAAAAAGTTCCCACTTGGTTTTTTACAGCCCGCACATTGAGAGCGGTCTTTCCGCCATGGGCTGAATCGATGGCCGAAAGCCACGTTGTGGGGCATTGGGTGAGGCGCAAGCCGCGCTTTAAGATCGAAGCCAAAAATCCGCTAAAGTCTCCCACCGAGCCACCACCGCAGGAAATGATACGACTCTGTCGACTCAACGGCTCTACCCAAAGCTCCAAAACATTTTCAACATGGGCAGCGAAAGTGGACAAATTCTTTAGGGACTCGCCCGCCTGCACGCGATAGACGTAGCGAAACTTTTTTCCAATGTCGGGAAAGTGCTGATCCACCGTTGCGTCGATGATGATCAAATCTTTCTCCACATCGAAAATTTCAAACGGAAACTGTTCGCTGAGTTTAAGTTGGCTGGAAAACGAGGTGGCGGACGTCATAATTAATCCAAACTCCAGTCGATGGGAGCGAAGCCGGTTTTTTGTAAAAATTGATTGGTTTTTGAAAAATGCTTACAACCTAAAAATCCCCGGTGGGCAGACAGTGGCGAAGGATGCACGGATTCCAACACCAAATGTTTTTTGCGATCCACAAACTGCGCCTTGCTTTGCGCGTAGCTGCCCCAAAGCAAAAACACAATGGGTCGTGGCTGGTCGTTGAGCTCGCGAATCACGCGGTCAGTGAGCTGCTCCCAGCCTTTGTTGCGATGGGAAGCCGCCTGGCCATCTTCCACAGTAAGTACGCTATTGAGTAACAACACGCCTTGCTCTGCCCACTTGATTAAACACCCGTGTTGCGGGAGCGGCAATGCTAAATCGCTATGTATTTCTTTAAAAATATTTTTAAGTGACGGAGGCGGCACAACACCCTTACGTACCGAAAAACACAGCCCGTGGGCCTGACCTGGTCCATGATAAGGGTCCTGCCCTAAAATGACCACACGAACACGATCCAGAGGTGTGTGTTCAAAAGCGGCAAAATACTCTTGGGGCTTTGGATAAATGATTTTTTTTTGCTGAATTTGTTTTTTTAAAAACCCGCGCAACTCTTGCATGTAGTCTTGTTCAAGCTCATCGCCAAGAGCGCGTTTCCACGTGGGTTCCAGACGAAGTGAATCTTGGGCATTTTGTTGGGTTTGCATAAACAGTTCAGTTTTAGGTGACAAAGCCAAATGGGTCAACAGACAGGACGTATGACTCAAAATGAGACATATATCCTGCCTAAAATGCAGCCTTGGACTCGACCTTGACGGATTGGAAAAAAGATCCACTTTTATGATAAGATATTAATGTGGGTTGTCATTTTGAGACCCTCTCCAGAGGCCCTTTACAAGGCATTTGGGTCCTAAAAAAAGGAGGGCTTATGTTTGCGATGAATTTGAATAAGCTCAACGTTAATGAGGCTGAATTAAAAGCATTTATATACCAACAATTGAATGATATTCAGC
>JAYUKO010000119.1:0-1392 GCA_043764415.1 Bdellovibrionales bacterium
AAATTGAGCCGCAAATAATTTTCTAGGTAACATGACAGACACAATCAGAACAAGGCCAGCCACCAAATAAAGGGCTGCGTGCATGGGTTCATCTGAAAACCACTTGTTGGTTTCGCTCATTCCAAATTGTGAAAACAAAACGAAGCCATACATGGCTTGGCTCATCAACAAAGCGGCCCATAGAATTAATAATACCTGCATATGCACATGACTGGCCCTATGGTTTTCTGGAGATTAATTCCTGATACGGGGCTGGTTGTACTCGCACAGAGTTTTCAAGGACACGCTGGAATAAAAGTCCACGTACCTTAGATGTTCGTCGGTTGAATCTAAAGACAAATTCTTCAAAATAATTATCCATGTGCTTTGGGTCGAGGCGACCATGAAGAGTCCCAAGCAACCACCTTTTTAAAAGAGCTGTCACGATATTAATTCTTGGCAGAAGCTCATCGGGGTTTACTGTTGCGGACGGGCGTGGCAGGTGCTTGTAGCCCAACTTTGAAACAGAATTATAACTAGGCCATCCGTCCGTATGAATAGTGGCCCCTTGGGCAATATTAGCCAGAATAAATGCCTCCAAAGTTTCTGCTGAGGCATCAGGAATTCTTTGTATTCGAACTCGTCCTACTCTTTTTAGGCCCGTACATTCTGCTGCAATTACAATGAGTTCCTTGCCCTCAGCGCCACGTCCTCGTTTGCCTGAGCGGACTCCTCCAATAAACGCCTCATCAACTTCGACCTCACCAGTCAGAAGACTTCTATCTGCAAATATCATTGAATTGCGAATTTTATGAAGTAGAAGCCATGCACTACGATAACTGCCAAGGCCAAGATTTTTCTGAAGGTTCAGCGCGCTGACACCAGTTTTTTGAGCTGTAAATAACCAAATTGCATAGAACCAAGTTTTCAAACTCAGCCGACTGGATTCAAATATTGAACCCGTTTTTACAGAGTTTTTAAATCTACAAGATTGGCAGCGGCGAAGTCCTGTCGAAAGAACCCAGAACCTATCAGCACCGCAAGCCTGACATTGGAAGGATTTGCCCCATCTGACTTGCTCGAGAATATGTAGGCAGGCCTCATCATTTATAAAAATTCGATCAAATTCACGTAGATCTTTAGGATATTCCAAGTCTCACACATTAGACCTGACAGCTAGGGCCAGTCAAGTGCATATGCAGGTACAACAAATTAGATTTGCTAAGGTAAAGTAACGTGATTGAAACAACAAAAACAAATATAAATCCCACCGAAATAGAACTATCAAATTCGGTTAGATATTTTGGACCTACACCTGGAGTACCGCAACAGATAAAACACTTATTCAGTCTTCGTAAAAAAAAAGATGTCGTAAGATATTGTCGAGACCTAGAATTGTCTGACCGGGATTTA
>JAYUKO010000120.1:0-4628 GCA_043764415.1 Bdellovibrionales bacterium
TCAAAATCGGAGAAGAGAGTTTTGGTCCACTGGAACTTTCGTTCCACATCAAGCCTGAAGTCGCCATCATGATCTAAAATAAGATTCGTCGAAATCATCATGGGAAGAAAATAACCAAAACCGATCACGGCGCGATTCTCTTTTCCGTAGTTTGTGCCACCCAAAATGATGTTGGCCCAATTGTTGAGCCAATGCGGAAGAGCGTGTTGTACAGGTTGATTAGGAATCAGGTCTGACATAGCAAGTAATAAAAGGGGAACGCTCAATGCTACGCTCACTTTAAGCCGCTTTGTAAAATCCACGAGCTCAGGATTGGCTGAATCCTCTAAAGAAACCTCTTCGGGTTCCAGTGCCATTCCACAAAGAGGACAGTTGCCGGGACCCTGTTGACGGACCTCTGGGTGCATTGGACATGTATAGATACGCTCTTTATCAGCTTGGGTTACCGGGGTATCAGCTTTCTTCGTGGGATCTATAGAACAACACGAATGATCGTGGTGTGAATGATGAGAGTGATCGTGCTTCATACTTTACTCCTTATTGAACGGGCCGTAAGGGCCTTTTAACTCATCATCCACCTTCCAATCATTGGAAGGTCAATAAAGATTCCAATCAATTGGAATCTTAGGAAGAATGGCCAATCATTTCAACGAATTAACTTATTGATACGGTGTTTTTATTGACACTTGACCTTCCAACAATTGGAAGGTTTATAGTGAGCTTATGAATATCGGTGAAGCAGCAAAACAATCAGGTGTAAATGCAAAATTAATTCGTCACTACGAGTCCTTGGGAATTATTCCTAAGGCCTCACGAACTGAGTCTGGGTATCGAACGTATTCAGAAAATGAAGTTCATATCCTCACTTTTGTAAAGCGAGCTCGAGCGCTTGGGTTTTCAATGAAGGAAATCAAAAAGCTCGTAGGATTGTGGCGAAATCGTTCGCGCGCTAGCTCGGAAGTGAAAACAATGGCGATGGCCCACGTCAAAAGTCTTGAAGCAAAAATCAACGATTTAGAGATGATGCGATCGACGCTGCTAAAGCTTGCAAAAAATTGTCACGGTGATGGTCGCCCTGATTGCCCGATATTAGAAAGTCTATCTGATAGTAAAAAAGTATAAGGAAGGTCTTATGAAGAGAATTGCACCGCTGTTAGCGATCCTTAGTACCTTATTCACGCAGCACGTATTTGCCAAGACGATGCGTTACGAGCTTGTGATTGAGCAAAAACCGATGAATATGAGTGGAAAAGAGACGGTTGATTTTTCATTGACGGTAAACGGAGGCATACCTGCGCCCACACTTGTCTTCACAGAAGGCGATGACGCTGAAATCACCGTCACAAATAAAGTCCCCTCAGGGGAAGACGTCTCCATCCATTGGCATGGACTTTTGCTGCCGCCACTTGAGGACGGAGTTCCTTTTGTAAATACTCCTCCGATATTGAAGGGACAATCGCGCACCTTTAAATTTAAAATCCGTCAGAATGGCACCTACTGGTATCATTCGCACACCATGCTTCAGGAACAAAAAGGCGTTTTTGGTGCCATTGTGATTCATCCCAAAAAAGACACTATCAAGGCGGACCATGATGTCGTTGCCGTTTTGAGTGACTGGTCTGATGAGAATGCCGATCAGATCATGAAAAATTTAAAAAAAGACGGTGACTATTACATGTATAAAAAAGGCACTTTTCGCTCGTATATCGACGCAGTTTCCAAAGGTAAACTGGTGAATCAGTTTAAAAACGAATGGACGCGAATGGGTGGCATGGATCTTTCTGATGTTGGATACGATGCCTTTTTAATCAACGGCAAAAAGGAATCGCAGTTAGTCGCTGCACATCCCGGGCAGACTGTTCGTTTGCGAATAATCAACGCCGGTGCCTCAAGCTATTTTCACGTTTCCCTTGGTGGCCTTCCAATGAAAGTTGTTTCCGCCGATGGAATGGATATCGAGCCTGTGGAAGCGAACGAAATTCTCATGGGGATGGCGGAGACCTACGACATATTATTTACGATCCCAGAACATAAAAACTATGAGCTGCGCGCCACAGTCCAAGATGGAACAGGGAAAGCATCGGCTTTTATTGGGATGGGAGAAAAAGTTTTAGCGAAAGACGTACCGAAACCTGATCTCTACGCGGCTATGGATCATTCCATGATGAATCACTCGCAAATGGATCACTCGAAAATGGACCACATGAGTTCACACTCAGTCATCGAATCACTCACGGTTGATAAACTCAAAGCCCTCACGCCAATGAATTTTCCTAAAAATGCAAAAGTTCATGATTTAAAACTCGTTTTATTTGGGGATATGCGGCGCTATGTGTGGCACATCAATGGAAAGACCATCAAGCAAGATCGTTTACTAACGGTCAAGCCTGGAGAAATCGTACGCCTTACTTACGACAATAAAAGTATGATGCATCATCCGATGCATCTTCACGGACATTTCTTTCGGGCGCTCAATGAGAATGGAGAATATTCTCCATGGAAGCACACAGTAGACGTTCCGCCGATGTCCTCACGAACAATTGAGTTTTATACTGATGAGGTTGGTCAGTGGATGCTCCATTGTCACAACCTCTATCACATGGATACAGGAATGGCCCGAGTGGTTCGTTATTCCAATTTTGTTCCCGATAAGCAGATGGTTGAGTATGAAAAGCACGATCACCAACTGGAAGACCCCTGGTACACCTATGGCAAGGCTGAAGTGTCTTCAAACCACATGCAGGGCAATTTCCGCATTTCACAAAGCTGGAACGAATTTTCAGCGCGCATAGAAAGCGCGAATATTAAGGAAAAGAATTTTGATTATTCTGATTTTGAAAATGAATGGGATTATGAAGGGGAGGTGTTTTACCGGAGATGGCTCAACAACTGGGCCAACATCATTGTGGGTGGCACCAACTACGGAAAAGAGAATCACGCCGTCATTGGTTTTGGCTATTTTCTTCCGATGATGATTTCGACAAATCTCATTTTAGATCATGATGGCGACTTCAGACTTGATGTGGAACGAAAGTTCCAGTGGACCAAAACTCTCTTCTCAGATTTTGACTTTTCCTGGAGACCCGATCAGAAAGGCGCTCACGAGACAGAATTTGAACTTTCGTTCATGTATGCACCAAAGTGGTACTGGGCCGCCGGGGCCATGCTCACAAATGACAGCCTTGGGGTTGGCATCGAGTACCAATTCTAGCGACACAATGATTTTTGGCCTCGGGGCTAAAATATATTGATTTTAAGCCGATAAGTACGGAAGATATGCATCGAATGCGTCAAATCGTTAGTTTTATCATTGTTGCTTTTTATTCTTTGGGGTTGGGCCTCTCCAATCCTGCAAAGTCATTTGCGCCTTCGATGAAAATAAAATTTGAGCACACCCACGAAGTGGCTGAAGGTCATAATCACCATCATGATGTTGAAAATGACGGTGGCCATGAAGACGAACATGATAATGACCACGATCATGATAAAAATACTGAGCACAAGCATTCGGTCCCCCATTCCCATGAAATTTCTGTTTCAATGTGCAGTGGATGCGTTCTTAGTTCGGGTCATATTATTCCTGTGAACGTGAATATTAAAGTCCTCGAAACTGTTTCGAAAACGTATACCGAAACTCCACCCAAGGATATTTCTCTCAGTTCTATCTTCCGCCCTCCAATTGCCTAATTCTTAAAAGATTCCATTAAAAATTTACCTTCTGCTTTGCTTAACGCTCTTTACGCGGGAAATTGGACTATGTTGAATACCATCATTCGTTTTTCTTTAAAACATCGGCTGACTGTGGCGATTTTTACTGTCGTCATTTGCGTATACGGGGCGTGGCTCCTACCAAATTTACCGGTGGATGTCTTTCCAAACTTAAATCGTCCGACAGTCACAGTAATGACGGAGGCTCATGGTTTGGCCCCTGAAGAGGTGGAAACCCTCGTTACTTTACCTGTTGAGAGTGTGCTCAATGGCACACCTGGAGTTTTACGAACTCGCTCGAGCAGCGGCCTTGGTGTGTCGATTGTATATGTGGAATTTGATTGGGGCACCGACATATTTAAAAATCGTCAACTTGTCGCTGAACGATTACAGCTTGTTCAGAGTCGATTGCCAAAAGGTATGCAACCGACAATGGGCCCGGTGACTTCGATCATGGGAGAAATTCAATTTATCGGTGTTACGAGTCCTGGCGGTAAAGTCTCGCCGATGGATTTAAGAACATTGGCTGATTGGACACTTCGCCCGCGATTGATGACAGTTCCAGGAGTGAGCCAAGTCATTGTGATGGGTGGCGAGCTTAAACAATATCAAATCTTAGTTTCTAGCAATAAACTTCAACGAAAGAATATTTCTCTTGAAGACTTAAAGCACGCACTTTCAGAAATCAGCGAAAACGCGACCGGTGGTTTTATTGATATTAATGAAAAAGAATTTTTAATTCGTCCCATAGGGCGTGTGACGAGTGTCGAAGATATTGAAAATTCATTTGTAGCCATGCACTTTGGCACCCCAGTTCTGGTAAAAGATGTCGCTGAGGTAAAAATAGGTGCAAAAGCCAAACGTGGTGAAGGTAGCATTAACGGTCGTCATGCCGTCATAATGACAATACAAAAACAACC
>JAYUKO010000121.1:0-4625 GCA_043764415.1 Bdellovibrionales bacterium
GAAGGTACCTCTCTGTTGGACTCATTCTATTAAACCTTAAAAAAATAGAGAGCTTAAGCACGAACTCACCGAATGACCTTTAGCGGGGCCTAGGTCGAGCCAAAAAAACTAACACAGCAATTCAGTGCGAATTTTCTCGCACAAGGTCGAGATGACAAAAGGGGAGGTCCTCTTTTGCTAAACATTTGTTACTCTGTTTCTTATGAGAATTCCTTTGCTGTCCGCATTGATCGAAAAAATACGCGCTAACGAACGCCCCCCTTTCGAAAAATTCTATATTCTCGTATTTATTGTTTTTGTGGGCTTTCTCGTTGGCGATCTGGTCACTCTTTATGTGCGGCAGTATCTGTTGCCCACCACCGTGCCTCCCAAAAAAATCACCAGCATGCAAAACCGCGCGGCTCGCTCCTACAACTACCCCGATATCATCACTTACAATATTTTTAACTCGGATCACAAGATTCCACCGTCCCTGGCCCAACTCGAAGGCGGAATGACTCCCGACGGTGCGCCTCGACTTAGTCAGTTGCCGCTTGATTTGATCGGCACTATTGTTCATGCCAACTCCAAGCGCTCCATTGCCACCATCGTTCAACGGGGGCAAAACCTCGTGGAACCATATTCGGTGGGGCAAACCATCGCGGGGCTGGCCGAGGTGAAAGAAATTTTGCGCGAGAAAGTGATTTTTCGAAATTTGCAGACTCAAGGTCTCGAATACATCGAGATCCCCCACGAAGATAAAATTTTATTATCCACCGAAAAGGGCCCAACCGTATCTGCCCCTCAAACTCAGGATAAAACAGAGTTTAAGTTGAAGCGCGAAGAAATCAACGGAGCCTTCGAGCGTCTGCCTGAGCTTCTGCAACAAGCTCGGGTTGTTCCTGAAATGGGCCCAGATGGTCAGGTGAAGGGTTATTGCATGGTTGAAATGCAACCTGGCAGTCTGTACGAAAAATTAGGCCTACGCATCGGCGATTGCATTCGCACAGTGAACGGAGAGCCCGTAACTAGTCCGCAAAAAGCGATGCAGCTGCTTCAAGAGTTGCGCAACGCTCCCCGAGTGGATATCGGCACCGATCGTGCGCAGTTGAAGTACGATATCGAATAAGCCTGCGGGATTTAGTAGCAATGCTGCACCCAAGTCTAAAAAGATTACCTAGGCGTTTGTAAATTATCTGGATTCCCAATTGGAACCACCTCAGCTATCACTTCAATCGGGGTTACGAGACAATTAGGGAATGGGTTAGTTTACAGAGGGGAATGGGGATGAGCACTGTATTAATGTTTACAGGTCGCAGTGGGGTTGATCAGTTAGAGTTTCGACAGCAGTTACTACGGGTTCCAGAGGTGTCTATCACTCTGAAAACGGCGCAGGCAATTCTTGAAGCCAGTCAGCACAAAGACGCCAAAGAGCTTATGAGCTTGGCGCAATACGAAACAAACGAATATTTATCCGCCGGTCTTTGGCGAGATTTCTTAGCGCAATTAATGCAAATCGGTCTTTATCGTCGTTACGAAAAATTATCGGCCCGTCCTCAGTATATTATCGGCGATTCTGGCGAATGTTCGGCTTCCGCCGTGTGTTTAGGAGCCATGACTCTCGAGGAGTACGTGGGACGTTTTCTCGAGCAACTCGAGAAGCGCAACGCCGAAGAACAATCCAAGGAATTTTTAGTGGGTCACCGTCTAGAGAGCGCAAAAATCTACGAGCGCACATTCGAAGGTTACGTCGTTAAATCTGAAGGCAAAGATCTTTGGAGTTTATTTGATGATCTTCGCAAAGATCATTTGATCGACCAAATAGTCACCCTGGGCACAGCACCAAGCAACAACTGGCACATCGAGCAAGATCTCGGCATGGTGGAATCGGTTGTGATGGACCCACTTTTGAGTTGGATGCTTCCCTACTTACGTTCGAGTGCCATGCCTTTGAACGTGGCTTACGGGTAGACTGTCCGTCATCCTGAGTGGCGCAGCGAAGGATCTCGCAATTTTTAACTTTTAGCTTTTGTTTTTCAAAACTCTCCCTTTTAAGACGCGTCCATCCATGGACTCAGTTGCTTTCCCGTCGTCGTCGCAAAGGTCTTAAAAGGGAGAGTTTTGAAAAACAAAAGCTAAAAGTTAAAAATGACTGCGTTTGCTCATCAACGTGTGGTCACTGCCGTAGCGGTAGTAGGGGCGCGTTGAAAATTATTTCGAATCTTCAAACTCTGCAAATTAATTGGAATCCCGATTCTCAACTCACAAATGCACAAAATTAAAATCAGGGGCTGTCGACATCGGATTTGGTTTTAAAAACGATGGGAGATCTTCTTCGGGGGCAAGGACCGAGTAGAAGCCGTAGGGGACTTTGGTGGAAATAAATGTCAGTGGGGCGCGGGTGGTGTAGTCGCCAAAGTAGTTGGTGTGTGTAAGAATCTCGCCGCGGGTGGATTCTTCGTAGGCCTGGCACAGCAGCGAGTAGAACACTTCGTGGTTGTCGGCCGCACAATGAGTTAAAAAACTCAGCGAAAAGGGTTGATCCACGCTGGGAAGGGGTTGTGACAACCCTAACAACGATGAAAGTTTGCTCGATTGATAAAGCAAAAGCCCTTCGGAGTGATATTTTTTAGCAAGAATCTGTTGCGTGCTGCCGCTATTCCACGGAGCCACACAGCCCACAATTTGCTCTTTAAAATTTCGTGCGATTAAAAAATTATTTAAGCTGAAGTCGGGCCAGGTTTTAAATTTTTGCTCCAATTGCTCCGGAGTGATATTAAAATAAAGCCGACTGCCGATCTTTTTTTGCATCATGTAGTTGCACAGCTCTTCCATATCTTTTGGCAGAGCATGGCGAATGCGAATGGTGGGCATGGGTGCGGGCGACCAGGGCCAGCGACCCAAAAAATAAATCATATTCACTTTGCGATAAAGATAGTAGTGCGGCAGCTGGCGACGTATTTTTCGCGGACGTAAAAGTGCATTGTAAGCCTGGTTTTCAAACTGTTCGATGGCGGTAAAAACATAGCGACAGTTTTTTTCGGCAATTTTTTGATACAGATACGGAACAAAATATTGTGCCCATTGTAAAACGGCAATTCGTTGGGGGGCGATTCGTAAGTCACACAAAAAGCCCACGGTTTGCTCTTGGCGATTAAAGTAAGCCCGTTGAAAGCAAATGGTGGCGGCACCCAAAAGAGCGTCGTTTTCATCCATTAATAGAACAGTAGTGAAGTCATCGCTAAAGGTGCGATAGTGATTAAAAAAATTCCCCACGCGGTGAATAGAAAAATCAATATGTCCATGGACAATTTGTTCTTCGTAAAATCTTTGCAGGAGAAGGGAGTGCTTCTCTTCGGCCTCGACCAGCTTGAGTTTCATCTAATCTTTTTTCCAAACAACTTCGGCCACACCCAACTGGTGATTAAAAGACCGCGCGAGCACGAAAAAATAATCGTTCAGTCGATTCAAGTACGGGATCAGTTGTTCGGGAAGAGTTTCTGTTTCGGCCAGGGTACAGCACAGTCTTTCGGCGCGCCGGCAGATCGTGCGGGCCATGTGCGTTTGGCTTGATAAAAGATGACCACCGGGGAGGATAAATTGCTTTAAAGGAGGAAGATCTCTCATCAGGCTGTCGATTTCATGCTCGATGGCGAGAATGGTTTCCGCTTTAATGGTGGGGAGCTGCGAAGCAAGTTTTGGATCGGGGCATGCCAACTGGCTTCCCAAATTGAAGAGTTGATTTTGAGTTTTTGTGAGAAATTCATTTACGCCCTCAAAGCCATAGGCCTGGAGTTCACTCAGTAGCACCCCAAGCGTCGAATTGAGTTCGTCGACGGTGCCATAACAGTCCAGTCGCGCATGACTTTTGCTCACACGCTCGCCATTGACCAGGCTGGTTGTTCCCTGATCGCCTGTTTTGGTGTAAATTTTCGGTGTACTCACGACAACTCCTTTGAGATGATTATGGATGAAAACCACATAGGGAGGAAGCACAAAGTGCGAGCTTTTTTTGTTACCATTCCTCACTCCGGTGAAATGATTCCGCCAGGCGCCGACTGGCTTCGGGGATTGCCCGAAGCTGTGGTGATGCGCGATGTGGATCGATTTGTGGATCAACTTTATCGACCAGTCATTACCAAACTGAAACTGCCCAATATTGTAGCGGAGTGCCATCGCTATGTAATCGACCTTAACCGCAAGCCCGATGAATTCGACACGGACTCTGTGGAAGGAGCTCCTCACCCTGCTGGAACTCACCCCAAAGGTCTGCACTGGTCGGTAACCACCTTTGGCGAAAAGCTGATCATTAAACCAATGTCGAAAGGTTTACATGATCTTTTTGTGCAACAACATTATTTGCCATTTCATGAATCTGTTGCGGAGATGGCGAAAAGTTTTAACAGCAAACCCGTTTTCCATTTGGACTTGCATAGCATGCCATCCCAGGGAACGGCATTGCATAACGATCCAGGAGCTCAGCGCGCCGATGTTGTGGTGAGCGATTTTCACGGAAAGAGCGCACGCAAGGACTTTGTGGATGTGATTATCGAGGCTTACCGAAGCGCTGGATTGCAAGTGGCTTACAACTGGCCCTACTTTGGGGGCGGTATCACGCAGATGTACGGGCGACCTGATCTGGGGCA
>JAYUKO010000122.1:0-16885 GCA_043764415.1 Bdellovibrionales bacterium
GGCTTCTTTTTAGGACCTCTCGCAAACACGACGTTTCGAGCTGCGAGCGAGTCCAGGGATGGACG
Organism: Bdellovibrionales bacterium; assembly: GCA_043764415.1. Classification (GTDB taxonomy): domain Bacteria; phylum Bdellovibrionota; class Bdellovibrionia; order Bdellovibrionales; family JAGQZY01; genus JANPLN01. Next base: position 66 of record JAYUKO010000122.1, read on the forward strand.
CGTCTTAAAAAGAAGCTTTCAAAAGTTTGGATAGAAATTTATGCATTGAGTCCCAAAAGAGGGTCTGTATCTACCTTGTTCCTACCTTTTGAGGGTGAATTCTGTTAACAATTCCGCATGGCAAAACTTGAAGTTTTAACGTTTCCAAATCCGCGGTTGCGGCACAAAGCTAAGCCCATTGACAAGGTCACGCCTGAGATTCAACAGCTGGCGGCGGATATGCTTGAGACCATGTATGCAGAAAAAGGAATTGGTCTTGCGGCCATTCAAGTGGGCGTGGAGAAGCGTCTTGTGGTGATGGATATTCGCCCAGTGGGGGACGACGATCGTTATGATCTTAGCGGCTTCTCCGAACTTGAAAAACAAGTTCCGATGCCTCTAGTGATTTTGAATCCTGAAATTTTAAAAAAACAAGGTCGCACAACCTACGAAGAGGGATGTTTGAGCGTACCTGGTTACTACGAGACTGTGAGTCGCGATGAGACCATAGAAGTGCGTGGCATGGACGTTAATGGAAAGGCCATGGAGTTAAAATTGGATGGTCTCCTCGCCATTTGCATGCAGCATGAGATTGATCATTTGGATGGAAAAGTTTTTATTGATCGCTTGAGTCCGATAAAATCCATGCGTATCAAATCGAAAATTAAAAAGTTTGGTTACAATTCAAAAAAGACCGGCGACGACGATATTGACGACGGCGACCACAACACCGACGACGAAGTTGCAGAGAAAGTCCGTGAAAAAGTCGTCGTCAAAACTGGCGAAAAAGCCGACCAAAAAGTGTCCAGAAAAACTACTAACAAGAGCGGCAAGTAAATGGCATTTCGTGTGCTGTTTTGCGGAACTCCAGAGTTTGCCGTGCCAGCGCTAGCGATGCTTTCCCAGATGTCCGATATAAAAATTGTTCACGCTCTCTCACAGCCCGATCGTCCTTCGGGACGTGGACACAAGCTCCAGGCAAGCCCTGTAAAACAAAAAGCCATTGAGTTACAAATTCCTGTCTCCACACCCGAAAATATTAACACTCCAGAAAACATCGACTTTTTAAAGACTTTGCAGCTCGATGCCATTGTCGTCGTGGCCTATGGGCAAATTTTAAAACAACCTTTTTTAGACTTGTGCCCGCAGAAGTGTGTGAATCTCCATGGTAGTTGTTTGCCGCGCTGGCGAGGGGCTGCCCCCATTCAGCGAGCGATCATGGCTGGTGATCACGAAAGTGGTGTGAGTTTGCAGGTGATCGTAAAAAAATTAGATGCCGGCCCGGTAATTGGGGAAAGAAAACTGAAGCTGGGCCCAGAAATCAATGCGCTTCAGTTGCACAATGAATTACAAATTCTTGGCGGTGAGTTGTTTAAAAGTGAATTCTTAGGTTTTCTCAATGGAAACATTGAGCCGCGTGTGCAAGACGAAACCCAGGTCACCTATGCGGCAAAGATCGAAAAAGCCGAAGCGCAGATCGATTGGTCTTGGCCTGCCACAAAAATTCACAACCTTGTGCGCGGTTTGACCATGGGTCCCCATGCGACCACGGTGTTCAAGGGCGTGCCATACAAGATTCATCAAACACGCGTGAACGAAAGTTCGGTCAAAGGAAGCGGCCAAATACTAACAGTCGCAAAAGATCATCTCACCGTTGCTTGTGGTGAAGGCGCCCTCGAGATCTGGCAAGTGCAGCCGGAGTCTAAAAAGAGAATGAGTGTGGAAGAGCATTTGCGAGGATTTCAGTTTGCGCCAGGCGAACGCTTTGGCCAGGAGACGGCAGTATGAGGTCTATAATATGAGGTCTAAAATATGATACGACAAAAAATGGTGGCGCCGAGTATCCTATCGGCAGATTTTGCCAATCTCGAAAAAGAAGTCAACGCCGTGATGGCGGCCGGTGCCGACTGGATCCATGTGGATGTGATGGACGGGCACTTTGTTCCCAATCTCACGATCGGTGCGCCGGTGGTTAAATCTTTGCGCAAAATGAAAAATATTTTCCTCGACTGCCATTTGATGATCGAAGAGCCCGAAAAGTATGTGGACGATTTTTTAAAAGCCGGAGCTGATAACATCACTCTGCATGTGGAGTCCAAGGGCGACATCGCCGAGCTGCTACGTCATATCAAACGGCAAAACTGCAAAGCGGGGATTACTCTTCGACCGCGTACACCTGTGGAGACGCTCATTCCCTACCTTTCGTTAGTTGATGTTATTTTAGTAATGACAGTGGAGCCGGGTTTTGGCGGTCAATCCTTTATGCTGGAGCAGGTGGAAAAAATTAAATGGTTGCGACAAGACATCGACCAAAAAAAACGGTCCATTCTGATTGAGGTGGACGGCGGAGTGAATGCCGAAAGCCTGCCGCACTTAAAAGATGCAGATGTGCTAGTGGCCGGCAATTTTATTTTTAAAAGTGATTATTCAAAAACAATTCAGTTTTTAAAAGGATAAAAATGCAAATTTCTGGGGACAACGTCGATTTAGCGTTTGTAGTTCAAGTGGCCAAGGGTGAAACAAAAGTAGAGCTCGCAGCCGAGGCGCGAAAAAAAATGATCGCTTCGCGTACTTACATTATGAATAGAGTGGAAAAAGGCGAAATCATCTACGGAGTGAACACAGGCTTCGGAGCCTTTAGCAGTGTTTCTATTTCGCAGCCGCAGATTGTTCAATTGCAAAAAAATCTGATTCGTTCCCACTGCATGGGCGTAGGCCTTCCGTTTACCAAGGAAGAATCCCGCGCCATTTTATTTTTGCGCGCCAATGCTTTATCTCGCGGCCACAGTGGTATTCGGCCCGAGGTAGTGGATAAACTTTTAGAGTTCCTCAACAACGACATCATCCCGGTGATTCCACAGCAGGGCAGTGTGGGTGCCAGTGGCGATTTAGCGCCGCTGTCACATCTCGCTCTCGCGATTATTGGCGAAGGCGAAGCCTGGGACGCTGAGGGAAAACCTGCACCCGTGCAAAAACTTTTAAAAGCAAAAAATATCGAACCTCTGGAGCTTCAGGCCAAAGAGGGGTTGTCCATGATCAACGGTTGTCAGGTGATGACGGCCATCGGGCTTTTGCATTTGGAGCGCGCGCGCTGCCTGACGTGGTTTTCGGACTTAGCTGGAGCCATGACTCTTGAAGCCATGCAGGGCAGTCGCAAAGCGTTTGATCCGCTCATCGCTGCCACACGCCCCCATCCCGGCGAAGCAAAAACTGCGCGCAATATTTTAAAATTGATGGGCACCACTTCCGGAATCGCCGACGGTCATGCCAATTGCGGTCGTGTGCAGGACGCGTACTCTTTGCGTTGTATGCCCGCTGTTCACGGCGCGGTGAAAGACGCTGTCGGCAATTCTCTGCGCACGCTGGAGATCGAAGCCAATTCCAGTACCGACAACCCTTTAGTTTTTGCCGACGACGGAAAAATTTTATCCTGCGGAAACTTTCACGGCGAGCCAGTGGCTTTTGCCATGGATTTTGTTGCTATTGCCATGAGTGCCATGGGAGCCATCTCGGAGTGCCGCATCGAAAAACTGATTAACCCAGCCATGAGCGGCTTGCCCGCGTTCCTTGCGCCCGACGGCGGATTGAATAGCGGTCATATGATCGTGCAAGTGGCGGCAGCGTCTTTAGTGAGCGAAAATAAAATTCTCTCCCATCCAGCGTCGGTGGATAGCATTCCCACCTCTGCCGATAAAGAAGATCATGTGAGCATGGGCACCATTGCCGCGCGAAAATTTGGGCAAATCGTCGACAACGTCGAAAATGTGATCGCCATGGAATTTTTATCTGCCACGCAGGCTTTGGATCTTTTAAAACCTCTTAAGCCGGCATCCACTGTTCTTAAAGCTTACGACGTGATTCGCAGCGAAGTGCCTTTTGCAAAAGAAGACCGCGTGTTTGCAAAAGACGTCGACAAAATAAAAACTTTGATGCGGAACGGATTACTGATGAGTGCAATCACTTCTACTGTAGGAGATCTCGAATGGTAAGAACAGTCAAAGCCCCCACAGGAACAAAACTTCATTGCAAAGGGTGGCTGCAAGAAGCCGCTTATCGAATGATTCAAAACAACCTCGACCCCGGTGTGGCCGAAAAGCCCGAGGATTTAATCGTGTACGGTGGTATCGGAAAAGCCGCACGCAATTGGCCGGCCTTTGATGCCATTCTAAAACAGCTGACGATTTTAGAGAACGACGAAACGTTGCTGGTGCAATCGGGAAAGCCAGTGGGTGTAATAAAAACCCACGAAGATGCGCCGCGAGTTCTCATTGCAAACTCCAACCTTGTTCCGCAGTGGGCAACTTGGGAGCACTTTCACGAGCTCGATAAAAAAGGGTTGATGATGTACGGCCAAATGACCGCAGGGTCGTGGATCTACATCGGCACGCAAGGCATTGTACAGGGAACTTACGAGACCTTTGCCGAAGTCGGCCGCCAGCATTTTGGTGGAAGCCTCAAAGGAAAAATTATTCTTACCGCAGGGCTCGGCGGAATGGGTGGAGCGCAACCTCTGGCAGGAGTTTTTGCCGGAGCTTGTGTTCTCACCGTGGACATTGATCCCGAGCGAATTCAAAAACGTCTCGATACAAAGTACGTCGACGAATTTAGCGACAATTTGGACGATGCATGGAAGCGCATGCAGGCCTACGCTGCAAAAGGCGAAGCCAAATCCATCGGTCTTGTTGGCAATATGGCAGAAATTATTCATCAGATGATCGAAAAAAATTATTTGCCCGATGTTCTCACCGATCAAACGTCGGCCCATGATCCGCTCAATGGTTATGTTCCCGAGGGTTACACTTTAGCGAAAGCAGCAGAGCTCAGAGCTTCTGATCCCCAGGAGTACGTCAAAAAATCGGTGGCCAGCATGACCAAGCATGTGCGCGGTATGGTGGCCATGCAAAACAAAGGCGTGATCACTTTTGATTACGGTAACAACATTCGTGCACGCGCTGTTGAAGGTGGCTTTGCCGAGGCGTTTTCCTTCCAAGGATTTGTGCCGGCCTACATTCGACCATTGTTTTGCAAAGGCAGTGGACCGTTTCGTTTTGTGGCGCTGTCTGGCGATCCAAACGATATTTATGTGGCCGATGAAGCATTGAAAGAATTGTTTCCGCACAAACCGCATTTATTAAACTGGCTCAAAATGGCCAGGGAACGAATTGCTTTTCAGGGATTACCGGCGCGCATTTGTTGGCTGGAATATGGCGAGCGTGCTCTCGCGGGTTTAAAAATCAACGAGTTAGTTGCGCAAGGAAAAATCAAAGCCCCAATCGTGATCGGCCGCGATCATTTGGATTGCGGCTCGGTGGCTTCTCCCAATCGCGAAACCGAAGCCATGAAAGATGGTTCGGATGCAGTGGGTGATTGGCCCATCCTGAATGCGCTTGCCAACACCGCTTGCGGCGCCACGTGGGTGAGCTTTCACCACGGTGGTGGCGTAGGTATGGGTTACAGTTTGCACGCAGGCCAGGTGATCGTCGCTGATGGAACCGACAAAGCCGCGAAACGTTTGCAGCGCGTGTTAACCGCCGATCCAGGAATGGGCGTTTTTCGCCACGTGGACGCAGGCTACGAAGACGCGATGCAGGTGGCTAAAGAGCGCGATGTTAAGGCTTTCTTCTAGCACCTTTGTAAAAACGTTATGAAAGATTTGTGGAGTGGACAATCGCTGATCGAACTTTGTAAAACCATCCTGGGTATGGGCGGGGAAGATGGGGTTTTCAAATGGGGCAATCAATTTTTGTTTTTTTATGTTTGAGTCTTTTTAATTTCGCGCAAGCAGAAACGCTTCCGTATGTTGACACCATGATCGTAGTGGCCGTGGACGTTTCGGGAAGCGTGGACGACAACGAATACAATATTCAAAAGTCAGGAATCGTGGAAGCGTTTTCCGATCCGTCAGTGCAACGGCTTCTTCTTCAGTGCTCTCCAAGTGGCATTGGGATCACCTACGTGGAATGGTCGGGCAGTGGTCAATCCAACCCGTCGGTGTCTATAAAGCCTGTTGTACAGGTGATTCCTTGGACGCGATTATTAAGTCCACAAGATATGATCGACTTTGCCAACAAACTTTTAGGAAGTCCGCGAAGTTCCCGCGGCGAAACTGATATCGCGCGCAGCCTCGCCTTTGCACGGGAGCTCTTAGTTTCTGCGCCCTTCGAAAGCTATAACCGTATCGTGTCGTTAAGTACTGACGGTCAACAAGGGTTTACGATCCGTGGAGTTTCCACCGAAGATTTTTTAAAATCGGAGCGTGATAAGCTTGCAACCTTGGGTGTGACGATCAACGCCATCGGTATCGAAGCAGACCTTCAGGTAGATCCTCGGATGATGGGTTTTATGCCGACTTCTGAAGATAAAACTATGGAAATTTATCTCAATGAAAACGTCCGTTCGGGCCCAAACTCCTTTGTGACTCCTGCAGCCGATTTTAAAGCTTACAGCGAGGCTTTTAAAAAGCAACTCTACGTGATGATGAACGCCTGTATCAGTTAGTTTTAGTCATATTTTTTTAAAAAAATAAAATTCATTAGTTTCAGCCGCTGCTGCTTTTTTAAATCGTGAATTTTGTAAAACGTCTGTCGCCAGTAGATTCCGCCGCGATACAGGCACAAAATGGCCCCCCGCCAAAGAGCCATCACCGAAAATAGCTTTGCCAGAGGCAAAAAAACTACGATGGGCATGGGAAAGCTTGAGCACTTTTTTAGCATTTTATGATTTGCGAACTGATAGAGCAAAAAGCTGAAAAGGAGAATCAGCAAGCTCCAAAAGCTAGGATATAAAAATGGAATGAGGTAGAGCCCCAGCAACCAGTGGCCTATTAAAAAAGTAAAAATAGATAAAATAAAAATATTGTACTGAAAGATAGAGAAAGAATTTTTTTCTAAGCCGCGAATATAAGAACCAACGGTGGGATACCATTCGATTTTCACTTCATTAAGGCCACCGACCAAGTCGCAAACGGCGCCTGAATTTTTCATCATAAACCCAAAACCACCATCGTCGATCACTTCCATCTTTAGCCACTCGAGGCCTGGGGATTTTTTATAGGCCGAGCTTTTTACAAAATTAAAAGCTCCACAGCCAATGGCCTCCTTGCGTTTTTTATTGCGGATTTTTAATAAATCAATCACCAGGGATCCAGAAGACAAAAACTGCGCAATGCAGAGCTGAATCCAAAAACCGCTCGCTAGAATATGTGGAATCAAGGTTAAAAATTCGACCTGATTTGTTTCACAGTGGACCACTGCTTTTTTGAGTGTATCGTTTCCTAAGTGAACATCCGCATCGGAAAATAATATCCAGTCGCCAGTGGCCTGCTGCAAGCCTTGATGTTGCGCATGCACTTTTCCAAGCCAACCCTCGGGCAGGGAAGTGATGTTCACAACCCGTGTTTGATGATGATTCGCGCAAAGGTCGGCAATGATAGCACCCGTGTGATCGGTGGAGCGGTCGTTGACCACGATCACTTCGAGGTTGGGGTAGTTGTGGTTCAACAGCGACTGCAAAGCCGAGCCGATGGTGGACTCTTCGTTGCAAGCAGGAATGATCAGACTGATTTTCGGCCACGATGGACGTTCTGGGACTGGAACATCAGATAAGAGCCTCAGATGTCGAGCGAAAGACATCTGCTTGCGGGCCAAGAAGAGAAGTCCCAAAGCGCTGCCCATAATCCATAAACTGTAAATCAAAAAACCCCCAGAATTTCTGCTAGCTTAAAAAATTTACCAGGTGCCGAAACTCAGTCTTATACTAGCTGCCAAAGCCACAAAATGTCACCTGTCTGCAGTGGGAACAACGGTAGAGGCGATTTATTTGGATTTGAACCAGATTTCGCTTGGAATAGCCCATGCATGGTTATCCTCGAAGGTTGCTTTCCCCTTCGGAGGTTGCTCCATGCGGATGTTGTGCGTTTTATTCCTAATGTTTGGAACGTCGTGGGCTCAAGCCCAACGGGCCGATTTTATGAAATACAATACCTTTGTTTCGACTCTCTCCTCGGATTCAGCGACGCGAGTTGGACAAACATCATTTGTAACTTCCGAGGCCACACGAATTGCGGGCCTGCAGGATCTTTTTGGCATGGAAGTAGTGCCCTTCGCAAACGACGGCTTGTCGTGGCCCCCTCTACCGCGATATTGGGGCCAAGAAGGATACACAAATTACTTTGAGGCAAGATTCGGTATAGGTCTCCCTCCCGGAACTCCCATCGTGAGCGCTAGTTCGACTTCAACTTATAAATACGAAGTTACGACGAGTTTTCATTACTTGGGAACTCTCAAGTTTTTAGGAAGAGATTCCAGCAATGCATTGAATGAGCTTCTTCCCACTGAATTCGAGAAAGTTTTCGTTAGAGATTACGTCACACTTCAAGAATTCTTTAATGTATCTCAACAAAATCCAATCGTGGGAATGTGTCAGTTTGAAATTGCCTTGTATCATGGTGTTTCAGGCACTGGTGGAGTTTCTTTTGTGCTGTCAGCCATTGCAGAGGGTGGACGAGTGAATTTTTCACGGATGTCAGTTTACTCCCGCATGTTTAATTTACGTGCGCGCGGACCCAACGATGAATACTCGGCAGCATGGTATCTAAATAACGAATGTTCAGATCGATTTCGAAAATATGTAAAACCCTTTGTGGAAGACGCTCTCGCCTTTAAAGCCCAGCAGTACAATGCTGAGTTTCACCCCTACAATACCTGTGAACATGTTCGCCCGGTCGCCAATCAAACCGATCGCGACTGCCGAGACTGGCACAACGGTGTAGGAATATTTAATTTTAAAAAGCCTGAAAGCACAGTTGGACGTTGCGAAATGCAAAGAAACGGCGAGAGCCATTGCATTTTAAAATCAAAAGAGGGTCAGAAGTGTACGTTGTACTATGCAGACGGCAGGAACACGCAGACGCTGAATCTGGAATATTTAAGAATAAATCAAAGACCTCCTTACAGGTCGTTAACGTCCAGAAACACAGGTCCTTACTCCATGGCAACGACGGGTGTGAGAGAATACCCTTGTGATGCAGGACTCACGTGTACAATGGATAATGCAGATTATGGTATTGCCACATGTAAAAGACTTATTCAAAGGGATCGACAATGAGCTCCGTAGTTATTGCCTCACTCCTATGTATATTTTTGTCTGCTGCCGATGATTTTCTACAAATCACTTCGGACTTGCAAAGGCAATCTGCGGAAGCCCAACAGCAAATAGATCCTCTCGTTCAGGAAGCAGCAAATCTGGAGCGGCAGAACGCCGAAGCCCGAGCCGAACAAAATCGACGAGCCGAGAAAGCCAAAGAGCTTCTTGTTAAAACCGAAAGATTAAAAGGTGACATTAAAACTAAGCTTCCCTCAAGATCTTTGGACGAAATCCTCAATGTGGGAACGATTGGCCGATGTAAAATTTCTTTGGGTTCGGAACCCAACGAATTCCATTTGTCGCAAGAAGGTATTTCCATCCGTGTGATTTTTGCTGGCGAACAAAGCCCACGGCAGGCCTTTGCCACACTGCAAACGATCAATGGTGTACAGTATTATAAGATAATTCAAATGGACTTTGATCCATCCAATCCAACAAGCACGTCTGGTCCGATGCGAGCCGATGTTCGTCTGGATGAACAAAAACGCATTGTCCACGCCGTGTTTCGCGGCGAAACCATCAAAGATCGTGGACCCTTTGGCTTTTTTGGGTCCAGTCTAGCTCCGCGAGGCATGACCTGTATTACCATGGAAGCGGTAGAATCTATTTAGGCTTAACATATCTAAAGCGCTTAATTTTTACAGTTCTACGTCCGATAATTAAGTGTGATAAATAAAAAGTCCGCCCATACATTGTTACCAAGAAGCATGAATCCGGCATCGGTTTTAGATCGGCTGTCTGCTCAACTCATAGATTTATGTCTTCTGTTTTTATTTTCTTTCGGAATTTCTATGGTGTTCGGTGCCTTCGGAGCTGCCATTTCTGGTGTCTGCAGTCTGCTTTACTTTTGGCTCTGCCATCAATTCGGCGGGCAAACACTGGGAAAAAAGCTGATTGGCTTAAAAGTCATCAGCGTGCATTCACAATCACTCAATATTCTGCGCGTTCTTTTGCGCGAAACATTAGGCCGCGTGCTATGTCTAGGCACCGCTTTTTTAGGCTATTTTGGAATCTTGATCCGCAAAGACGGGCGTGGCCTCCACGATCTTCTTGCTGGCAGTATTGTTGTTTCAGAAAAAAGATATCAAACGACAGCTGCGCACTTTTTGGGAATCCTTTTAGCTCTTGTGCTGACTTTCGGTTTTTCAATTTACTATGTATTATTTAGGACTCCCGTACTGGCAACGGTAGGTATGCATCTGCTGAACAGTCAAGGGATGGGTATAGGATCGCTGACTGGGAACATCGAGAGCGGGTGGAAAATTAATACGCTTTACGGAAATAATTCTTACTTTTCCTATAGCGTCAAAGGGATCCACATCAAGCACGACAAGGCCGGTCTTTTTAATCGCGGTGTTTGGCATCTTACTGAAATTTCTGTGGATGAAATTAAGCTGCGCATGGCTCCTCAGGTGCTTAACTTTAACTACTTCGAAAAAGGCTTAGTATCCAATCGAGTTCAACTTCCGTTAAACCTTCCCTTTGGTTTTTTAAGCCTGAAAGCCGCCATTGATCTGGTGAAGGCTAAAAAATTAACTATTCTCGAAGACAAAAAAATGAATCTGGTTTTTACCGATGTAAACGTAAATAAGATCACCTATCAGGCGAACACCATCAATATCGAAGATTTGCAAAGCGGTAAAACTTCGGTGAATAAAATCGAGGTTTCGCAATTTATTTATAATTTAGCTGAGCAAAAGCTGTTACTGAAAGCAAAACTTTTTGCAAAAAAAGAAGCCTACCCAGTTTTAAAAAAAGATATGCAGGCATCGTTCAGTTGGAGCGGCACTTTACAAAAACCAGAGCGCTTCCGTTTTGTGACCTTTGAAGAACGCTTTTCTCTAGATTTTTTCCGAAATGATTTGTTGATGACGCTGCATGGATTTACTCCGGCGAATTATTTTTATGCTTCGCCAGTTTTCAAAAATATCACCACGAAATTAAGAAACAGCAATTGTATGAAGGTTAACTGCCTGCAGTCGCTGCAGGGTAGTGGTTCTTTTTACCTCAGCAATCAAAAAATTAATTTCAAAAATAATTTGGCTTCGTTTGTGGGGTTAAACGAAGAAGTATTGCCGTTTAATTACAACGACGTGGTCAAGGCTCTTTTTACGCCAAAGCCCATCTTAAGTATTGTGTCTGAGGAGACTTTGTCTAATTTTGTGAGTCAGCTCTATTACAAAAAACCCATGGATCAATTGCAGGCCCAGGAACAAGCTGTGGTGACCCGCGATCAAGTTTATTACAAAGTCCTTCGCGAGCGATTTGATCCCAATCGCCCCAAACATATTGATACTTTCCTGTTGCGCAGCCCTTCGGAACTCTCCGAAGTCAAATAAAAGACTAAACCGGTTTAAAAACAACCGCGTAGACTGCCAAACCTAAAATCACCACCAAGCCCGACATGGCCAGTTTCCGTGGTAAAACTTGCTTGTAAAGCAGCACTGGATAAATTCCCAGCAACAACCAGCAAACCATTTTAATATAAATCCACATCGAGCCCGAAAAACTAAAGCCACCTTTTGTAATCAAGCCAAAGCCTGCGACAAAAGCGACTAATAGGGCAACACCGTGGGCGATGGACAAGCCTTTTTTGCACTTGATGTCGCCCTTGTTTGCACCGTTAAAAACTTGAAAACTGGTGATTGCCAAGCTCGATGCCACAACCAGAATAGCAACGATATGTAAAAACGAATAAAAACTGTAACTCATAATTCCTCCATTAATGCCGTGACTATACACAATCTGCATGGACAGGTCGATATAAACTGCTATCATCCACTTATGACTCATCTCGAAATGTGGGAACTTGCAAGCTATGTTGTGACCGTGGTCGGTTTGCCGTTTGCGATCGTCGTGTTTATGCTCGAGCAAAAAAAAGAACGGATGAACGAAGACGAGGAAATCTATCAACGCCTTTCCGACGAGTACGCTGATTTTTTGACAATTCTTTTAAAAAACGCGGATCTTAAGTTGATGTCAAAAGACTCTGATGCAATGGCGCTCACCGAAGAACAAGCGGAGCGCAAGCGAATTATTTTTGATATGTTGATTTCGCTTTTTGAGCGAGCTTTTATTTTGGTTTACGAAGAAAACATGTCCTTACAAACCAAGCGTCTGTGGTCGAGCTGGGATGATTACATTCATTACTGGTGTAAGCGAAAAGACTTTCGCGATTCCCTGCAAAACCTCCTCCTGGGAGAAGATCCAGATTTCGAAAATTACATGCGCAAAGTCGTCGCCCAATATGGCTGACGGCCGTTAAGGTTTCATCAAGCTTTCAATCTGTTTTCGCAGTTCATGGAGTTTGACCATCGCAGCCTTCGTTTTTAAATAATCGCGAAGCGGCTGCAGCGGAAAGCCACCATACTGTCCGGGCTGGTCGATGTTCTTCGTCACTCCCGACATGCCCGAGATTTGTACATTGTCGGTGATGGTTACGTGACCTGTGACGGACGCTTTCCCACCGCTAATAAAATGGTTGCCGATTTTCGAAGACCCGGCCATGCCAAACTGAGCCGTGATCAGGCAGTTTTTACCAATGACGGAGTTGTGGGCCAAGTGGCACTGGTTGTCGATCCGAGTTCCCTGGCCAATAACGGTGTCTTCGATGGTGCCACGGTCGATGGTGCACGAGGCGCCAATATGCACGTCGTCGTGTAAAACCACGCGACCCGAGTGTGGAATTCGATGGTGTTGACCCTTTTCGTCGTGGGCGTAACCAAAGCCTTCGCTGCCAATTGTAGACTGAGGCATAATTTCGCAGTTGTTGCCCACCACGCAACTATGTCCCAAATACACCAAGGGATGGATCGTCGAATCGGAACCGATCTGTGCATTGCGTTCGATAACGGCATTTGCGCCAATGTAGCTGCGAGGGCCGATGACCACGCCCGCAGAGATCACGGCACCGGGACCCACCTCCACGGATTCATCCAAACGGGCCGAAGAGTCAATCTGTGCCGACGGGTGAATGGCTTGCAATACCTGCGAGCGGAAGGGCGTTTCGAGAAAAAATTCATTCTTTATAAAGCGCATGGCAAGCTCTGGTTGAGCACTTAGGAGCCAGGTTTTCTCAAGCGAAAGATTCTCCTTTTTAAAGCTCGCGGGCACCAGAATCACTGACGCCGCCGAAGCAACAACCGTAGAAAGGTGTTTTTCGTGAGTAATAAAAACCAAAGACTGCGGTTCGATATTCTCAAGGGCCGAAATCAGCCGGAACTGGGTGTGATGAGGTCCGTGAATCTCGCGGATGTATTGAGGGAACGTTTTGAGAATTTTTTCAGCAGATATTGTGTTCATAGGGAAATAATAAACCACATCTCGTTGGCTTCTGTCTAACAGAACAAACGAGGCTTCCAACAGTGAGATTTGCCGCATTGCTTAATCCCGCAAAGGCTCGGAAATCCTTGACTCTCATGGATACAAACAGAAAATGGGGCTTCTCAAACGGAGTCAAAATTATGCTGAAAACCCTGGAAGCGTATTTAAAAATGAAAATGCCGCAAGTAGCGTGGAAATCGGCAAAAGCTGTTTTGGAACTCAAGACAGAGGGCGCCACCATCCCGTTTATCGCCCGCTACCGCAAAGAGCGCACAGGCAATCTGGACGAAGTGCAAGTGCGCGACGTGATGGATTTCGAAACTGAGTATAGCGAAATTTTACAACGCAAAGAATTTGTACTTAAAGAAGTTTCCGAACAGGGGAATTTAACCGACGATTTAAAAAACCGCATCGAGAGTTCTTGGACTATGGCTGAGATCGAGGAGCTGTATCGTCCGTACAAAAAGAAAAAGAAAACCAAGGCCACGTTGGCGCGCGAGGCTGGTCTTGAACCTCTGGCGGATTGGATTTGGAATTTAGGTCATGGGGAAAGCCATAACGGCGTCACTCTCGAGGTCAAAGCCAAAGAATTTATCAACGCGGTAAAACTCTTCGCCACCTACGAGGAAGTTCTCAGGGGCGCCACCAATATTATTATCGAAAAAGTGTCAAACAATCCACAATTGCGCGACCGGGTTCGCGCCGAGTTTGCCGACAAAGGCAAAATTGTTTCGAAGCCCGGTAAAAAGGTTAAGGCACACTCAAAGTTTTCCATGTATTTTGATTTTAACGAATCTATTTCTTCATTGCGCTTAAAAAAGAACTCTCACCGTTACTTAGCGATGCGCCGTGGGTGGAGCGAGGACGAGCTCGCCGTGTCTATGATGGCCGACGAAGAAGCTCTCCTCGGTGAATTTCAAAAATTTGCCTGTACAAATCGCGATTCGATCGCCCGCGGCTTTTTGGATCTGGCGGCAAAAACCGCGCTCACGGTCCATGTGATTCCTTCCATCACTAACGAATTGCACGGCGAGCTCAAAGACTCCGCCGATCTCCATGCCATCGAAGTGTTCGCGAGCAACGTAAAAAAAGTTCTTTTAGGCAGTCCCTATGGCTCGCGCTGTGTGTTGGGTGTGGATCCCGGTGTTCGAACGGGTTGTAAACTGGCGCTGATTGATAAAAAAGGGCATTTTATTTCCCATACGGTTTTGCACATTCAAGGTGAGGATGCGCAGGAGAAAGCAAAAAAACTTTTTGCCGAAGTGATTAAACAAATTCAAATCGAAGCCATCGCTGTGGGTAACGGTACCGGCGGCCGCGAAGCCGAGGTTTTCTTGCGAAAAATTCTCAAAGAGCTAGGCAGCGAAATCCCAGTGATCTTGGTGAGCGAAGCTGGGGCCAGCATTTATTCGGCCTCTGAAGTGGCGCGAGAAGAGTTTCCGGATTTGGATCTTACAATTCGCGGCGCGATTTCCATTGCTCGACGTTTGCAAGATCCTTTGGCGGAGCTTGTAAAGCTGGAGCCCAAGAGCATCGGTGTGGGGCAATACCAGCATGATGTATCTCAACCAACGTTAAAGAAAAAATTGGATGAAGTGGTGGAGTCTTGCGTGAACAACGTGGGCGTTGATGTGAACACAGCTTCGGAAAAACTTTTGCAATATGTATCTGGAATTGGACCGGCCACGGCGAAAAATATCGTGAAGTTTCGTCAGGAAAAAGGTTTGTTTAAACGTCGCGATGATTTGAACAAAGTTCCGCAGTTTAGTTCGAAAGTTTTTGAACAGGCCGCAGGCTTTTTGCGCATTCGTGACGGCGAAGTGAACTTGGATTCAACCGGCGTGCATCCCGAGCGTTACTCGGCGGTGAAAGACATGGCCACCGAGCTCGGCGCTTCGGTGAGCGAACTCATGGGCACCGGTGCCGAAAAAATTCTTGCGCTGCGAACAAAATGGATTGGCTTGATCGGCGAATTTACCTTTCAGGATATTTACGAAGAGCTTAAGCGACCGGGTCGCGATCCGCGCTCGGACTTCCAGGTTTTTCAATTTCGCGATGACATCTTCGAACTCAAAGACGTAAAAGAGGGAATGATTTGTAACGGGATCGTCACCAACGTCACTAATTTTGGCGCCTTCGTCGACATCGGCGTGCACCAGGATGGTCTTGTGCATATCTCCGAGCTTTCAGACTCCTTTGTGAATGATGCCCAGAAAGTTGTGAGCCCTGGCGATAAAGTGACGGTAAAAATTAAAGCCGTTGATGTGGAAAAGAAGCAAATGTCGCTCACCATGAAAATGGGCGAACAGGTTGAACGCGCCCCACGCCCTCCGCGCGAAGAGCGCAGCGAGCGTCCGCGAGCTCCACGTCAAGATGGCGATCGTCCACGACGTGACGGACCAGGCCGAGAAGGACCTCCAAGAGATCGCACTACAGGAGATCGTAAGGGTGGACCTGCGGGAGATCGTGGGCGACGGGAAAACCATTCCAGAGAGGATCGACCCCGTGGAGATGGGCCTCGACACGATAGCCGTACTCCGCAGGGTGGAGGAGATCGTCAGCAACGTCGACCATCGTCGCCGTTTAACAATCCTTTCGCGGCTTTACAGAATATCAAAAAGTAAGTGCGTAAATGTGGCCCCAGACAATTGGGGCCAGCAGCGAAATCCTCATAAATTACTTTAATAAATAATCCACAAGCTCCACAAAACCGTTGCCACTTTTTTGTGTGCAAATAAATTTTGGTAAATTCTTAATCTGAGTTTTAAAGTCCATCACATTGGCCACGCCCACGGAGTTGGCAAAATGCGCAAACATGGGTTCGTCGTTTGGCGAATCGCCAACAAATAAACATTGGGATTCCGAAACGGAGCTGGCTTCGTTTTGTAAATAGGTTTTACACATGGACAACTTGTCGTGTTTGCCAAACCAGCCATTCACATGAATGGAGCTCACTTTGGCGGTGGCGCCGTGTTTTTCAAAAACAGCAACAATCTTTTGAATATCAGTTTGCGGGAGCGGTGTTACATCTTCGCAAAAATCAATGGCAAGGTCGAACAAACGCGAGAATTGATCTGCCGACACTGCCGCCGCGGGAACCGTGTTTAAAATTTCAAATTCAATGGCTTTCAGTTCCTGCTGATACTGCAATCGTTGTTCGTCATCAAAAGCCCACACGCGGGACATTCTTCGCAAAGTTTCGTCATAACGAAAATAAAACGCCCCGTTTTCGCCGATCACCGCATCCACGGGCCAAAAGCGCGCGATCATATCGCACCAACCTGCCGGGCGACCGGTCACCGGAACAACCGCGAGCCCTCGGTCTTTCAGTCGCCAAAGGGCCTGAAAACTGTCAGCTAAAAGCTTTCCATCGG
>JAYUKO010000123.1:0-4618 GCA_043764415.1 Bdellovibrionales bacterium
AGAATCCATAAAATTATATCTGCGAAACTTTGGGCTAATGTAAACAATCCTTGAATATTCACGACGCACTACTCCTTTCGTGAGTTGGGTAATGATATAAAACAGGGGAGGGATAAATCAAATTAAAACAATATGATGCATATGTGCTTTGCGCAAAAAAAAGTGGGATTGATTTCGATCTTGGTTCTAATGCTCTCTGGGTGTTCCCCATGGGGCTCGCGGTCTCAAGGCAAACCTCCGATTTTTATTATCGCCGTAGAATCTCTCAGTTTTGAAAACACGTCGTGCTTCGACGAGACAGGGGAGCCCGACGGCTTTCAGGAGCTCTGCGACTCGGCATTGCGCTTTACGCACTTTTACACCCCATCGACCATGAGCCAAGCCAGTTTGGCCAGTCTGCTGACGGGTTTAGATGCGGCAGAGCACAAAGTTTTTCACAATGGAAACGACGGAATTGCCCCACCCGTAGTGACGCTGGCGGAGAAGGCTCTGCTGGCGGGGTACCGCACGGCTTTTTTTAGTGGCGGTCCACCGTTCTTAGCTAAATCGGGATTTCAGCAAGGGTACGAGATTTTTGATGATGATTTCGATCAAAGCTCCGACACCTACACGCCAGCCAGTCTGTTGCTAACACGCACATTGAAATGGATCGAGCAGGGGCCCCAGCCAACTTTAACCACTGTCTTTTTAGCCGATATGCAGTTTCCGTTTGTGCAAACCTTCACCGACGAAAAAAAAGAACGCGAAAAAAGTGTCACCGCCCAGAGGCAAGAGATTGCAGAATCACTGGGTGAGTTTTTTCGCCAACTTAAAAAACAGCGACTGTGGGATCGATCCTTCGTGATCTTAGTGGGGTTGAATGGCGAAGCTCCCATGAATCGCCGGTCATTTTTATGGCGCGAAAACGTGTTTCGCGAAAATGTTCACGTGCCGCTGTTTATCAAAACGCCGCAGATGAAAGAGGCGAAGTCGGTGGATTTTTTGCTATCGATGAAAAACATCGGACAACTTTTGCGCGATAGTCTGGAGCAATCCACCTCCATGGTGGATTTTGTAATGCAAAAAATGGATGAGTGGAAAGAGTCCCCACCGACGTTTCTTGAAATACGCTCCGACTGGGCGCGCTGGTGGATGGCAAAGTCGCCGCTCGTCAGCTTGCGGACCGCCGACTACTTGGTGGTGCCGCAAAAGCGCTGGCAGATTTACCACACGCTGGTGGATAAGAACGAGGGAACGGTGCTTTTTGAGTCGCAACTGGATCACGAAAAAATTCGCTGGCTCAAAAATAAATTGGATCAGAGCTACGTTTTGCAATCCTATCCTTCTGAAGCCTATGATTTTTTGAAAGTCTTCCGCAACGCCAAGATGTCGGGAAGTGTGCATTGGGCCTACGACGTGGCAAAAATTAACAAAAGTCACTACGCCGACGAAATGGCCGCCAACGAAGCGTTGCGCACAGAGAATTGGGAACGTCTCAAAGAAAGCACCTATCCTCTGCATCGGTATTTGGCCGCGAGACATCTGGAAAGCGCCACCGCTGTCACTTTGACAGGAGCTTGCGAGCGGTTCTTTGTAGAAAAACCGAGGGAGAGTTTATTTCGTCGCTGTCGCGACACGCTTTTTCTCGCATTGTTAGATTGGGAGCGACACCGCAGTGAGGCCAGTTCTTCGCAGTGGGAAAAGAATTTTATTCGTCAGTACCGCTCTTACATGAAAGCCAAACAGATGGTGTACGCAAATATTTACCTTGAGCTGAATTGGGATGTGGATTCTTTGTCGTATCTTCGACCGTCGCTAGCTGAGTTGTATTTGCATCTTCCCGAAAAAACAGTTTTGCGTAAAAAAGTCGAATCCTATCAAATCCCACTTTCAGTGGGCTTCGCGCCGGGAATGCTATAGCTCCAGGAGGCCGAGCCAGAAGGGTTGGTCTTCATTGTCGTTAGCGAGGCTGAGAGTGATATTATCGAGATTCATTTCGTCGGGTTTAATGAGTAGAGTGCTGAACGGCACATAACTGCGCGCCACCATCAACAGACGGTCGCCCTCCCTATGCATTAAATTTCCATGTTCGAGGCTTGACTGCTGGGATAAACCGTAAAGTTGTTTTGGTAAAGGCGGCAACGTTTCGGTGGTGCTATGATCAAAGCTCAAATCCACGGGATGATGTAGGGGGAGAATCTGCGTTGCGCGCAGCACGGCTAAAAACGGCGCGCCCACTTTAAACCAAGATATTTTATTTTCGTCTTTGAGAATACATAAAATTTCGAGCCCCGAGGTTAACGCTTCGGAATTAAATTCCTCGCGCAAATCTTCGTGCAACGACAACAGTACAAGCCGCAAGCGATTTTCCTTTTCGCTCAAGGTATCTGACGGCATAGAAAAAACAGTATGATCTGGATCCACGCTAAAGTCTTGCAGTTCGCTGGTCACGCGTTCAACAAAAACCTGCGCGATACGCCGCTGGCCCCATGGCGTGGCGACGATAAATAATTTTTTGTCATCTGAAATATAGACTTCGGGTCTTGGACGAAAAAGTTTGCCGCCGTAGGAGCGCTCGTTAAAGTCCATGTTACGGTCCGTACTGCTGAAGTTTGCGCTTCGCTTTAAGATAATATTCGCCGGATGGGATATCTTTGGCCACAATTTCTTGCCATTTGGCTTTGCAAATTTCGAAATTACCAAAGCGCTCTTCGATCACGCTCTCCTCGTAGAGAGGACGCATTTTTACTTCCAGCGAACGCCGAGTTTGTTCGATAAAGTTAGCAATAGAATAATCATAGGGATCCACGCGCTTGGCCTGTTCGGCGGCCAAGACCGCATCGCGCAGGTTGCCACTGTTGAGCAGTGTGTTTGCTTTGCCCATCAAGGATCTTTTTTGCGTTTCGATGTGATTTTCGATGGAAGCTACATGTCTTTGCGATGATGGCTTTAACTTGTCGGGATCGGGCAGACTGGCGTTGATGTGGGCCGAAAATGCCGTAATGGCTTCGTGGTAATCTTTGTTTTGCAAAAGATTTTTCGCCCGATAAAACAGATCGCGGCCTTTTTGCGCATTGTCGTTAAATTCTTTGAGTTTTCGTTCGGCCTCGAGAGCTTGATTCAACCGCAGTTCAATTTCGGCAACAATGGAGAGAGCGTCCGAATTTTCAGGATCCAGTTGCAGGGCGCCTGTTAAACACCCTTTCACCGCTGTGACATCCACCGAGTCGCGATAGCGATCGCGGCAGTCGGCGACGATGTTTTGCACTTTTATTCTGGTTTCTTCCTGCTCACGTCGTTGCTGGGCAATAAATTCTTTTTGGCGAAGAGTCTCTTGGGCTTCCACTAGTTTTGTTTCAAGCTCTCGAGAGTCTTTATAGAAGGGCAAGGTTTTATGCACGTAAGCGAGTTGCGTGAGCGCATTCTGAATGCGGCCTTCCTGATAATAGTTTTGGGCCGAGTTATAGCTATCGGCCACAAACTTTTTTTCTTCTGGAGAAAGGGAGTCAAATGTTTTTACACCTGCGGCCGCCAGGTCTCGTTGGGGTGCGGGGCTGTTTTGTTGAAAAAGCGCATAGCCAATGATGATTAAAGCAACGGCTCCAAGCAGTGCTGTTCGAAGATGATTCTTTTTTGCAACCGGAGAGGTCACTTTTTGTACAGAACCCGTAACCTGCGCCAGATCTTTGGTTTCGAGACGCAGTGACGGCTTGTGAGAATCGGCAGCTAAATCCCACTCTTGCGAACTCAAAATCAACGGACCGCTATAGGCTTGAAGAGGAAGATCTTTGAGTTTTTCCGAAAACGAAAGATCGCGCATTTCAAAAATCATGGTGAGTTGGTTTACTGTAATAATATCGCCGCTCTTTATCTCGCGCGGCTCATGGTGCGGAAGCTCCTGACCATTCAGCAAGGTTCCGTTGGCACTTTGTAAATCTCGGATATAAAACTGCTCGCCAACTTTCTCTAAGCTGAAATGCTGACGACTGGCTTTTTTATCGTCCAACTGAATCTGTGCGATATTGTCGCGACCGGCCACCCACTTGTTACCCTTCAGTCGTAGAGATTCGGAATGGCTCTCGTGCATAAATTTAATATACGGCTCGTGGGCCAAATGCACTTCGCCCGTCGGTTCTTCGTTCCCATGAAACGACAATTCTGCATCATAGGCAGGAACTTCGGACTGACCGTTTTGCAGGGGCTCGCGAATTTTCTCATCCACTTCACCGTTGGCGGGAGTGCTGGCATCCAGCCCCACCGGAGGTTTGGCCTCGTCCGTTTTAAGTGAAGGTTCCTCGTTGAGCATTTGTAATTCAAATTCATAAGGAGATACGTAAAAATGCGCAATTCCATCAACAAACGATAAGGTGTTATGGGTTTTACCTTCGTAGGAAACAGGTAGGTGGGTTGAAAGAGATTTCACAACCCAAGCGCTATCGGTAAACTCAATGGAGACGTGCTGACGAGAGATTCCCGGATCAGACGATAGGAGGACATCGGCGTTTTCACGGCGACCTATAATATAGGTTTTGCCAGGCTCCAATTCGAGCTCTGCAAAATTCACTTGATGTCGTCTAACCTTAAGTCGGGCCATTATACACCCTCCTGTATTGACAGACGGCATTCTTTGATTTGTTCT
>JAYUKO010000124.1:0-1389 GCA_043764415.1 Bdellovibrionales bacterium
AGAAGAACCATGATCCCGATGACTTTCATCATGCTCATTTTTAAAATGAAAGTAAGAGCCACGGCGATGAGTGCTAAAATTAAAGACTTTAGATCAAGTGTCGCGATGTCCGGAACGTGTACACTCAAGGGGCCAAACGACTTTTCCTCAATAGTTTTAAAAACCACATGCAAAGCAAACCAAATAGCAAGATTGAGAACGACTCCAACAACGGCTGCGGTGATCGCGGAAAGAGCGCGGCTTATATGTTTATTGTTTCGAAGGTGCTCCACGTAAGGTGCACCTAAGAATATCCATAAAAAACATGGAACAAAAGTCACCCATGTGGTGACAATGGACGCGATCACTCCTGCCCATACTGGAGAGAGGGACATTCCGCCAACTTCTGCTGCACGAAACGCACCCATGAAACCCACAAACTGTACGACTTGAATCAACGGTCCTGGCGTGGTCTCTGCCATTCCTAGGCCATCAAGCATTTCTCCAGGCTTAAGCCACCCATAATTGTCCACCGCCTGCTGTGCAATGTAAGCTAAAACAGCGTAGGCCCCTCCGAAAGTAATCACTGCACTTTTACTAAAGAAAACACTTTGTTGGGTGAAAATATTCTCAGGACCTAAAAAGGCAAAAAGCATGAGAATAGGAATTCCCCAAAGACCGCCGAAAATAATTAAAACCTTTAGTGAGCGCAAAAAGCTTGGTGGCGCATTAGTCTGATACTGGGACAGCAGATCTTCATCATTGTCATTCGCAGCTTTATGGGGTTGTAAGGCCACAAACTGCTGAGGCGCTATTTGTCCACCGATAAATCCAGTGAGTGCAGCGGCAAGAATTACGAGAGGAAATGGCACGTCAAAAAAGAAAAGTGCGACAAAAGAAAGGGCAGATATCACGACCATTGCTTTTGTCTTTAAAGTTTTCGAACCGATTTTAAAGACGGCGCCAATCACTATGGCGATCACGGCCGGTTTAAGACCAAAAAACAGAGCGTTCACAAAACTAACTTCACCATAGAGCGCGTAGATGATGCTTAAGAATAAAATCGAAACAAACCCCGGTAAAACAAACAACGCTCCCGCGATGATGCCACCGACCCATCGGTGCATGAGCCAGCCGATATAAATGGCTAACTGTTGAGCCTCAGGACCGGGAAGTAGCATGCAGTAGTTTAACGCGTGAATGAACCGTGATTCACTAATCCATTTTTTTTCATCGACCAGTGTTTTATGCATGACAGCTATCTGCCCCGCCGGACCACCAAAACTTAGAAGCGCGATTTTAACCCAAACCCAAAAAGCTTCTCGAAGGCTAATTGGATCTGTTTTCTGCTTAACAGCTGATGCCATATGGTTTCCTCCTCAAAGTACCACCTGACAGACAATAGAGCAG
>JAYUKO010000125.1:0-4607 GCA_043764415.1 Bdellovibrionales bacterium
TAAGCCCAGCCCGCATTTTTTTTATCATGCTGAGACACTTTTTGTTACACTGTGAGTGTTCGGGAGGACTTCCATGATGGACGCCTCTAAGAACTAGACCCAATTTGTCTATATTTCTTAAGATGATCGGTCGATAGTAGGGATAAGGCAAAGGAGACTTGCTATGTTGAATCTTAAAAAGTTCGTAAGTTTATTTATTTCGGTAACAACGCTCATGGTTTTTACCCACTCTGCATACGGCGCAAATAATGCGCAGGCCGCCAAGGTCGCAAAAAAGCAGATCGTGAAAAAAAATAAACTGCAATTTGATCCCCTCGTTTATTATCGTCTTCCGAAGAAAAAACGCGGAGAGTATCTACAAATATTTATTGATCTTGCAGTGAAGATTGATGCTGCAAACAAAAAAGCGAGCTCAGCCCAAGGCGACGTTTATCAGAACCTTCTCGAGATCTTATTTCCACATGCGGATGCCGCCGGCAACATCTGTTTAAACGGTGGTGTATTTTATGATAAGCCAGCAACAGGTTGCGGGTCGACAGTTCCAGAGAGCGCTCTGCCTGCAGACACGGTGTCAGCGCTTAAACCTTACTACAATTGCGGTTTTGAAAAACGCTGTGCTTCGTACTTCGGTGTGAGCTCTTCAAACCAAGGGTTTTGTTTCAGTGATTCAGATGGTGCAACCAACAGTTGCTGGTCACAGAGCCAAGCCGCCAACGGCCGGGCTAATTTGCAAACTATTCTAGATGGCTGCGTAACAGCGTCTTCGACAACAGCTGCGTGCCGTGCGTTTAGAACAGCCATGGCTGCAGATCAGGCCAAAATTGATCAGTACTGTGTTGGAGAAATGATTGCTAAATCCTTCTGTCAAAGTGCGAAGGCCGGAATTGCTTCATTGTCTGCAGGTTTACCAACGACGGCGCCAGCAAATGGTAGCGAGCTTGCTGGGCAAGGTTGCAATCAAGCAGAAATTAATTCTTTAAACGCTCAGCGCGATGGAACGACGCCAGCAGTAGCCAGAGGCAGATCCACAGTGGATCCCATCTGGTATAAGCTGCTGAACATCGGCGCTTCTGGACGCTGTACTGGTGGAGCTTCGTTTGAACAAATTGAGCGTAAAGTTGGTACTTGTACGTCAGCGATTCAAGAAGCTGTTGATGTTGAGGGCGATCTGCGTTCACGTGACGTTTTAAGATCTGCTGTTAACAAAATGACGGCTCGCGCAGAGCTTTCGCTAGAAGAAAAAAATCGTTTCCAAGATTATTTTGGAATCAATCCCGATGAATTCGATAGCGTCATCTGCGCTTCTGACACCCGCGCCGCCATGACGGCTCGACGAAGAATGGCAGTCTCTGGTACCGGAGAGCGTGCCTTACGCCGTAACCGCTTTTTTAGTTGTATGGATCGCAATGTCACTCTTCACGAGACAAATACCGGTGAGAGCGAATGGAGAAGCAACTCGACAGCAAGCACAAACACCTGTCGATTTAGCCCGACGGATGGAATTAAAATGTCTGACATGATCGCGAACCCTCAGAAATACCGCGGAAAGTATTTTGTCGCGGATAATATGACCGGAATTTGCTATAATTTCGAACGCGCGGGCAGAACGTGCAGTGATGTTCGAACACAAGCAGAGTTTTCGCAAGTACGCTGTTCCATTCCGCCAACGGGCCAAGCAAGTGGTGGATTAGTGACCAACGAAAACGGATTGATTCGTTTAAGTCCTCTTCATAGATCTGACTATCTAGATACGGTGATCTCTGCCACTGATTTTAACCAGCAGTACACTGCTTTTGAATTAGTATGTGCGGGTGCAAGACCTAGCTGTGGCATCGATAACAACTATTGTCGCGATACTGATGGAGTTGCGGCTCCGCAGTAGTCTCATTATGAGACAGTGTATTAAAACGATTCGTGGCCCTGATTGAACTAGTGTTAATATTTATCGAGGGCCATTGGATAAAAAAATGAATTCGAAGTACACACAATACATCATTTCTTTTCTTACTTTTTCTCTGATGATATTTTTATCAGAGGCGCACGGCGATGTGATCCCTCGGCATCTTCAGCCATGTAAAAATGCGATTGATGCCATTGCCGGAAAGTCTGGTGCTTTGTTAGAGGTGGCTGTCAGTACTTGCGAACGCGAGTGTGGTACTAGATACGCCATTCCCCAACGCGATAGTTACGGCTATCAAAAATGCGTTGATGCAAAAAACGGTGTTGGAGCCGCATCAACTGGCGTTGCCGCTCGCTGTGATGCCGCAGCGGCATTACTTACGAGCACAGCTGCTCAAGACCAATCCGTGTGGGAAGCGTGTGCCGTCGATTGCGATGCAGCAGCTAGCGAAGCTACACAGGATACACTAAAACAACGATTTTCTGGAACTTCCTCGGGCTGCAGAGAAAAAATCCAGACACCTGTCGAACCACCAGATCCAGACGAGGGTGGCACGGTCGCCGATGATGCTGGTGGCGACACCAGCGGTAGCACAACAGGCGATCTTCCGGTGGCTGACACGGGCAGTCCCAATACGCCCGCCTTGAACAATGCGCTCACCGGTTTAAGTGCAAACTCCAGCAGTCTTCGCCCCATCGATCCCGGCAGAGGTGTTAACTTTCGCGGTTCTGGGAATTCCTCAGGGAGTTATGGCGATGTCGCTAACGGCGTTGGAGCACTTGGTGCGCAGGGGGGCGACGTTCTTCCTCCGCAACGCTATAATGATGTTGTTAGTGCTTCTGGCGAAGGCCCAAAAGCCGACGCGGCTAATTTTGGTGGCGGTGCACCCGGTGGCGGTGGCGGCGGCGCGGGCGGCGGGCCTAGCGGTGGCGGCAGTCGTCCCGGAGCTGGCGGGGGAGCAAAAACTTCGGCAGCGGCCGCGCAACTTGCAAAACAGGGTAACAATCAGTTTTGGGCCGGTGGCTCTGGTGGAGCGCCCGCAGGTGGTAAAGCAGCAGCGCGTACAACAGCCACAGCATTAAAAGTTCCGTTGGTTGAAAAACCAAAATTTGGTCCTGAGTATCTTAACAAGGGAACCGGCAGTGATGGCCTGTTACGACTTTGGGGAGCTGGTATGAACAGACTTCCGGTGGATCGAGGTTCGCAGAGCTGTCGCGATCAAACGATCTTTTGCAATCTCGAAAACTTTGATTTCGAATTCAAGCCTTAGGATTTTTTTCGTTCGAACAAACAAAATGAGTACTTGAGTTTTTCGCCACGACCATCAACGGCTTTGCTATCAACGCGGTCGACTTTTTCTTTCAGTTCAAACTCATCGGTCCAATCGGGATAAAAGGCATCGCCTTCA
Organism: Bdellovibrionales bacterium; assembly: GCA_043764415.1. Lineage (GTDB taxonomy): Bacteria > Bdellovibrionota > Bdellovibrionia > Bdellovibrionales > JAGQZY01 > JANPLN01. The sequence goes on from JAYUKO010000125.1 coordinate 3,309, forward strand.
ACATCCATATCAATCATCGTGAGGTAAAGGCGTTGCGCTAAAAATAATGTTTGTGTGTAGATTTCGGCGCCGCCCACAATCATAATTTCATCGTCAAAGTTTTCGTGCTTTTTTTGACAATCGCGAATGGCTTCGAGAACATTATGAAATACCACCACACCCGGACGTGCCCACTCCTTGTCGCGAGTGACCACAATATTTCTGCGTTCGGGTAAAGGTTTACCTAGAGAATCGAAAGTTTTCCGTCCCATGATGATGGATTTGTTCAGCGTGCGCGCTTTAAAGTATTTTAAATCTTCAGAAATCTTCCACGGCAAATCGCCATTGTGGCCGATAACGCGATTTTTACTAACCGCCGCGATATGACTGATCAAACCGAAACCTCAGCAGAAATGCGGGGATGTGGATTGTAGTCGATGAGGGTAAAATCTTCGTAGGCAAAATCAAAAATATTTTTAATTTTTGGATTCATAATTAATTTTGGAGCGCGTTTTGGTTCTCGCGAGAGCTGAAGTTTAGCCTGCTCGAGATGGTTGGAGTAAAGGTGGGCATCGCCAAGCGTATGAATAAATTCATGCGGACGCAAACCACAAACCTGCGCCACCATCATCGTGAGCAACGCATAACTTGCAATATTAAATGGAACTCCTAAAAATACATCGGCGCTGCGCTGATAAAGCTGACACGACAGACCTTTTTCTGAAACATAAAATTGAAAAAACGCATGGCACGGCGGCAGTGCCACAGATTCCACGTCACCGGGATTGTAAGCGACAACTAGGTGTCGTCGCGAGTAGGGATTGGTTTTGATTTGTTCGATGACGTTGGCGATTTGATCGATGGTCCGTCCATCTGGTGTTTTCCACGAGCGCCACTGTTGGCCGTAAACCGGGCCCAATTCGCCTTCTTCATCAGCCCACTCGTCCCAAATGGTGATGCCGTGCTCTTGCAAGTATTTAACATTGGTATCGCCACGGAGAAACCATAGCAGTTCATAAACCACAGACTTCAGATGAACTTTTTTAGTGGTGAGAAGCGGAAAGCCATCCTGCAGATTGAAGCGCATCTGATGACCAAAAAGACTGAGAGTGCCCGTGCCGGTGCGGTCTTCTTTTTTTTCACCCTTGGTGAGGATTTGGTTCATAAGATCAAGGTATGTTTGTTCAAGAATGGCTGCCATAGTGGTGGTCTCCCTCGTTCAAGGCTGATTTTATGCACTGGTTTCAGCTTGTCAAAGAACGCAACGCATCTTATAGCTTTATTCCATGGAAATTAAAGATCCTGTTCACGGAACCATCA
>JAYUKO010000126.1:0-1380 GCA_043764415.1 Bdellovibrionales bacterium
AAGCGAATCTCTTCCACCAGCTCGTCACTGGCGTCGATGGTTTCTTTGGAGGCGTTTTTAAATTTAATAAACGGCGACACAAGACTGATCGCAAAAACATAGGGGCCCTGCGGGAGATTGTTTTTAGACTGTTGCAACCCATAAGCTCGCCAATTGACCGACTCAATGGCCTTCGTGATGGCACAGGCACCTTTATCAAACTGCAAAGGAACTCGATTTGCAAAACGCAGCAATTGAATTTGCCCGTCTTCGCTACCGCGACCTAAAAAGCGCGCGAGGGCCACCTCGACGGCCACTGGTTTAAAATCACAGATGGTCGGCTTCCGAGCCACCACACTAAAAAAATCGATGTCTCCAAGGCGCATAATACTTTTTGAAAGGGAATCTTCGCCCACAGTTAAAACCGAGCGCGTGGAAGGACTGGGAAGCTCTGTGGATTGAATGGCTTGATAGGCGGCTTTAAAATCAGCCTCCTTCACTTGCGTGAGAGGTTTCATGAGCAAACTTTTGGGCATTTTGTTAGTTACAAAATCCTTCAGCGTCGCATCTGTCACTCGCGAAAAAGCAGTTTTTAAAAAGTTACCAAAGGTGATCTTTCCATAAATCCCGGCGTGGGTGATAAATTCTCCCAATTTCATAGTATGGGGATGCGGAAGTGTGGCGGTGGGAATATCTGGATTCTGTTCGCTCACACGTTTGATATGTACTGTCTCTGAATCGAGCAGTTTGTATTTTAATTCCAGATGGGGATTTACCAGAGTTGTGCCTTCAAGATAGGTCAACAATCCACCGTCACCATTTAACTGGATTCGGCCATCGATGCGAAAAACCACTCTTGTTCCGTGGGGTTTGTTCCAGTCGATGGTTTCTTTGTTTTTCATCAACCCTTTGTTACCTTTAATATCCACGTCCACTTGCGCGCGGACGGCTTTTTTCATTTTTGCAGTTTTACTTGTAACCAAAACACCCGATGCGTTGGTTAATTGCGCCCACGTGGTGGCCGCCGAAATCCCGATCCCCTGTTGACCGCGAGTGCAACGACCACGACCAAATTTGGAAGACGCAAGATATTCACCAAACACCTGCGGAAGCATATCTGCTTCTAAACCGGGTCCGTTATCTTCCACGATGATTTCAATCAAATCGGTATTTTTACTGCCACCAGTGCCAAGTCGTTTGATCGAAATGTCCAGCATCGGAAGGATGTCTTCCTCTTCGCACGCATCCAGTGAGTTATCCACCGCTTCTTTGAGGGTTGTTAGGACCGCTTTTGTTGGCGAAGAGAACCCAACCTGTTGCAAGTTTTTGGCAAAGTATTCCGCCGTACTGCTGGACGTAATTTGAGATTTAGCCAATGAAAACTCCTCTGTTTTGTATCCA
>JAYUKO010000127.1:0-4586 GCA_043764415.1 Bdellovibrionales bacterium
ACCCACGGATGACTACAACCGAATTTTACAAACCCAAGCTCAGTTTGACTTCAAGGTCGTTGCAATTATGATCAATGTGAGCGAGCCCACTGAAGGTGACAAGGAACTCATAAAACAATTCACTTTCGACTTGCTTGACCTGCGAACGATGAAAACTGCTCCTATCCAAGACGTTTACATTCTTCCCGGCGGTCGGGTTATTGCCCGCGACAGAAGTAAGTTCCTTTTCCCGTTATCAGAGATGCGTTTCATCAACGACAAAACAGCTTACGTGATGGCGTACCAGATTGAGTACGACGAGCCCGCTTTGGAAGACAAACTCTTCGAAGAGTCCACAAAGGCTCTACTAACAAGCGAACATAGCAAAATCGTGGATGACTGTATTGATGGAATTAACAGTTCAGGACTTTCAAAGTTCTTCACTGGCGCCACTCGAGATGATTTAACACCCGAAGAACAGTTTTCTGGCTTCCGTATTCAACCAGGTATCGCCACCGAGCTCAACTCCACAAAGCGTGATCAGCTGAAGTTATCTATTCAGCAGGAATTCAATAAATACGAAGCTTACGCGAGAAAACGAAACCCAAAACTGAACGCTCAAAACACGATGACTCGCAGATGCGAAGAAGCTGTCCGCGGTGTCGGAATGATCTCTTCTGCAGCGGCGATGCTCAATGGCTATTGGCTTGGAATCACTAACAACTACATCAAAAGGTAAGTATATGAAAAAGATTTTTTTACTCCCTATTTTTTGTATGTTAGCGGCCTGCCAAGGGCGAGACACTGTGGTTAATCCGCATGAACAAAAACAACAAACTGCGGGCACAACTCCTTCCATCAATCAAAAGACTTTGCAATTTGGAGATTTAAACCTCGCCAACTTACAGAAAACTTTTGCTGACTCAAAACGCAACTCAGAGATCTTGTTATCACGCGTGATTTTACCTCTAGAGCAAAATGTCTTTAACTTAAGAACTCTCTTGAACACCGACACCACATCTGGCGATTTCTACCAGTGGATCGATCTCTACACCGAATCGCTCTTTGAATTGGTCAATTTTCATTCATCAAGAGCAGCAGATGCGAAACTTGATGCCTTTATAACTTTAGCAATGCACGAATGTAATTTTAATTTAGATAATTGCCAACTCTTAAGCGTTTTTCGTTTAAGTCCAGGTTCTAGTCGTCTATTCGTACTCAAAGCGAACAAGATTGGAACTGCGATTAACGAATGTATTAACAACCCTGCACGTCGCGACTGTTCGCCATTAGTTACACAAAAGTACAAATTTTTAGCTTATGCCAATTTGTTGGATATCGCTGCAACCGCAGATAAGGTATTTTTATCTTCCTATCTGGAGCACGCCAACTTACTTTTAGAGATGAACAGCAACACACAAATCCATCAACTTTCAGTAGCCATGTTTATGACACTCTTTCAAGCTCTGGAAGCCAGTCCCGAACAGTGTGAAACTGCCAAAAAATTTAACAGCTGGTCCTACTCAAAAAAGAATTCATTACGCTACGAAGAGATTTCGAAAAAGCTTTTTAGTCTTGCCACTTCGTGCGACCTTTATCAAGCTAACGGCCAGCTCAGCATTTCCTTTTGGAATACTATGAAAGAACAACAAATTAGCAACAATGATCCAAACAGTATTTCTTTTTATCGTCGACTTTTAATGATCAAGAGAACGCCAGCAGATATGGAGGCGGCTAAAAATTTAGGGCTTGCACCACTTCTCGCCAAGGCGACAACTCGCACCACAAAGGGCGTTCTGAATCCTCGATTTTACAATGAATATTTTTATGCCTTAGATCGTTTTTACAATGGCCACATAGTGCTTGAAGATGCTCAACAGATCCTTTTGGGTGCAACTCGCGACTACACATTACTACTCGAAAGTTTTAGCGACTACATGAAACTACAAACTTTCCTTAAAATGACCGACTCCAAGAAGTTCCTAAAAAATATCATCGACCGCAACCAAGCTTTGATCTCGAGTGAGCGCCTATTTGAACGCTCCATCTTAGACAGTGAGCCCTTGGCGCAAGAGTGGATCACTTTGCAAAGTGGTTTCAACAACCTTTTTATTGCAGTTAAATTCGTACTCTCAAGACAAAACTCCACAACTCTTTCCACTGGCTTACGCGATGCTGAACTACAATTTAAAAATTTAGCTCAGAGCTTAAAAATTATGGTGACTTACCCCGCCATGCACCAGCTTGCGCATTTGATTTCCGAAGCCCAAGGAACAGTCAGTGTTCGTACGTTTTGGGGGAAAATTGAAAAATCAGCGATGACTATTTATCAAGAACTATGGGCTGGGGTGCTACAACCTTGGTTTCGCTTCGCAGACGACCCAACATCGATTAATAAATATTATCTTTTGTATTCGTTGGATTATAACGTAAAAAGCAATTTCGTTCTTATCCAAAAAGACGCGGACTCGCACGACAGTAACTATCTCCGCGGCCACTTCTTTTCGGTACTTCTCAACAAGTTTATTGGCAAGATTCGTTCCGAGCTAGAAAAAAAATATATCGATGAATTCCGTTCAAAACGAACCGCCAATTCCATGGTTGTCAGTAATCAAAACTTTTGCGCGTTTGAGCTTGAACCCAGCGTCACTTCGACGCCTCCTCTGAATATGCCGGTTGAAAGCTTGATCGACGTCATTTACTCGGGTCAGAGCAAAAAAACGTCTTCAAACTATTTGCAGCCCACTCTTGAGCTGATTCAGTCCATGAAAACTATTTTATCTCACATTCATGTTTCGGTAAAACCACGCATCGAGTACGCCCATCAACTGTTATATGTTGCCGAGGCCAACGGCATCACCGGAGACAGCCTTAAAGAAGCCAAAGACGAACTCCAGCGCACAGAAACCGTAATGAATGATGCCATTCGCTTCTTCGCCTCTGAGTTTAAAAATCAAAAAAATTGTTTTATTCGCATGACTCTGGCAGAACAATTTCAACAGTATTTAACGATTGAAAGCGAGCGAGAGTATCTTGCCCGCGTGCACTCGGAAATGGCTGAAAACTTACAAAATAAAGAGGGTGCTGAGCTTTTGACGGCAATACAAGCGCTTAACAATGTTTCTGGCAGATACAAAGATACAAATCAAATTCTTTCCGACAATTCAGAACAAAACTACTTTGACTTCTTTAGCAGTCGCTCTGCTTTTAACTACAGCCAGTATGACTTCTTAATGCGCCTTGCTCAGCGCTTGGAATCGGGCGCCCTCGGAACTCCATCAGCCGCTCTTCAGGCCCATGAACAAAAATTGCACGAAAAATTTCCAATGGCACTCCGTAAACCGTTGCTGTTGAACAGAAACTGGTCCATCCGCTATCCACCAAATGTTAAGGACAGTGTCTTTTTGAAAGATCGTTCTGCTGATATCCCATTGGTATGGGCCGAGGATCGTGAGGAATTTATCCGCCAAGGCTTGTCGGCCCTGAACAAAGCCAACAAACCGTTTACAACGTGGTTGGTCGAGAACAGTAAAATCGACAACTTTAAAAGCCTAGTGGAATCTGCCATGTATTTATACGCGGCAACGGGTCCTACTTCACCAAAACAGATTACAAGTAATGATGTTTTCCAAACAATGGAAGAGCTTGTGAATTTTATTTCTTTGACTGATTACGATGTACAGATTTTTAAAGATTTAGGCTTGAACAGCAGAGCCACGCCAGAGGAAATGGCAAATGCCTTCCTAGCGACAGCCGCAAAAGTTGGCTCTGACAAACCCGAAATTTTATCGGAATCTTTGCACCCGTTCACTTTGCTTTACGAAAATTTCGTAAAAGTTTTTAACGTTAATAATTCCATCTTCCGGGAATCTTTACTTAATGCAAACCTTTTGGCCGATCAGCCCCTCGAAAATGCTTATCTTTTTGCGACCGTACTTAATAACGAGGTGTTCAAGATTAATTTCCAGACACACGACCATTTGGTTAAAAAACTAAAAGAGGAATACACGCAAATTACACAAAAACAGATGGAGAAAATTGTTGAATTTCGCAAAGTACTTTTTGAAAAGAAAAACACGAAATACGCCGAGTCTGTGTTCCGTATTCTGGATAACCAAATAGTCACTTTTGAGAGTGCCAGCGCCGTATCGCATTCGAATAATTTAGTGCATCCTCAAAAGTACAATAACATTTTGATCTTTATCCGCGAATTCGATCAATCAACAAGAAATGCTTACGGAACCGGTGAATTGCTTAAGAACTTACAAGCCAACTAACTAAGGAAAATTCGTGTTACAGGTTTTTTTAACTCTTTTCTTAACGATCAACAGCGCCTGGGCACAGCTCAGTCTGCGCAACACACTACACACAGAAACAGAGCTAGAAACACGCTTCCACGCTGCAACTCAATACTCCATTTCTAGTGATCTTTTAGATGAGGTTGAACCCCGCCGCTATACGCATCAACTCAGCTTAAATATGCTCTACGATATGTCCAAACGTTGGCGTCTTGGCGCTTTGGCCAGCGTGGATTATTTTACCTTGGAAAATCAAGTTGTAGAAACCCAAAAAGGCTATGGTGGTTCTCAATTTAACAGCACGTTTTT
>JAYUKO010000128.1:0-16660 GCA_043764415.1 Bdellovibrionales bacterium
GCTGCACGCGAGGAAAAAAGTTTTGCAAAGGCGGCTTCCTGAATAAAGTTCTTTCCCGAATCCTTCAAGCGAGCTGCGTTGTAAACAAGAACGCGAGAGGCTTCGAGCTGTGTGCGCATTTCAGCTAATTGAAACTGCACAGCTTGGAAATCTGAAAGTTTTTTGCCAAATTGTTCGCGGGTTTGAATGTAATTTTTAGCGGCTTCATAGGCGCCTTGCGCGATGCCCACCATTTGCGCGCCGATTCCAATGCGACCTTCATTGAGTGTTTCGATGGCAATTTTGTAACCTTTGCCGATTTCGCCAAGCACGTTTTCTTTTGGAACTTCGCAGTTTTCGAAAAGTAATTCGCAGGTGGAGCTGGCACGGATTCCAACCTTGTCTTCTTTTTTGCCCACGGTAAAACCTTTAAAGCCTTTTTCAACGATAAAGGCGGTGATGCCTTTGTATCCTTTGGAAGGATCCAGGTTGGCAAAACAAATAAACACGCTGGCCTCTTTGCCGTTTGTGATCCAAAGTTTATGGCCATTGAGAACATACTTATCGCCTTTGTCTTCTGCGCGAAGTTTAAGAGCGAAAGCATCAGAGCCCGAAACACTTTCAGACAGTGCGTAGGCGCCGACCCACTCTTTTGCGAGGCGAGGAAGGTATTTTTCTTTCAGGCTGTCGGAGCCCCATTTTAGAAACGCGTTAGTCACTAAAGTGTTTTGCACGTCGAGGAGGACGCTGACTGAGGCATCCACTCGCGCGATTTCTTCCACGGCGATGCAAGCCATGGTAAAGGAGCCACCGGCGCCTCCGTATTTTTCTGGAGTTTCAATCCCCATGACACCCATTTCGAAAAGTTGTTTCACAACCTCGGGATCCATTTGCTGTTCGCTGTCCATTTTGTGGACCTTGGGCTTAATTTCAGATTCTGCAAATTCTCTAATGGCGTGGCGAAATGCCGTTTCGTCTTCGGAAAAATCAGTGGCTGCATACCGTACTTTAGTCGTTGACATAGGACCTCCTCAAAAGCGTTCATCCTAATGAATGCGCCCCGAATTGGCAATGATGCAGTCTAACAAAAAACAGTTTTGACATACCCCCGTGGGGTACATAGGATCAGGGCATGTTGAATCTTATAATTTCTCTATTTTTAAACTTATTAGTGCACGCCCATCCTGTGACTTTTGAAGACGGTGTGATGTTAAAAAATATGGCAAGGGAGGATATGAGTGAAACTTCAATCACCTATTCCTTTGCTCCGCGATTTGCAGTGGGAATCGAATACGATCGCTTGCAGATGGGCCCACTTGATACGTCGTGGGGACTTTTAGAATTCAACGCGTTGGTGCAGCGCTGGAACGGTGAGCATTCCCAAGGCAATATTTACTTATTAACGGGCGCTGGTGGCTATTGGGATGATCAGCAAACGAGTTCGTTTGCTGGGAAATTGGGCTTGCAAGCCGATTACGAAACGCGGCGATTTTACACCCTGGGTTCATTCACAGCGTGGCAGTCCGAAGATGTGGAATCCTATTATGCTTTGTACCGTGTGGGTTACGCACCGTTTGTGGCGGGCTACAATGATTTGAATGTTTGGGCGATCATGCAGTTTGATTACAACCCCGACATGCGAAGCGAAGTGCAGGTGACTCCCTATCTGCGATTTTTTTACAAAAATGTTTTGTGGGAAATGGGCGCAAGCCTGCGTGGGAATTTTTATTGGCAATTTATGGTGCACATTTAATTGCGCCGTTTGACTAACAACCGAGGAGAAACAATGAAACTTTTTTTATTAATATTGGTGTTGAATGCCACAGCGATGGCTGCAGAACCCGCAGCAAAGGCCACTAAAACCGAAACAGCGGCCATGCCTGCAAACGGCGTCATTATTTCGGTGAAGGGCATGGTGTGCTCTTTCTGCGCACAAGGTATCGAAAAAAAACTCAAAGCCTTTAAAGAAGTGAAATCGGTGGACGTGGACCTCGATACAAAAAAAGTGAACGTGCAATTTGTTGCCGGTCAAACAGTGCCCGCTGAAAAATTACAGGAGACCATTAAGAACTCTGGTTACGATGTGACTGATATTAAAATTCTTGGGCCCCAGCAGTGAAGCAAAGGCTCATCAGTTTTTTAACCCTCTTTACGTCGGCAAGTACGTTGTTGTGCTGTGCGCTTCCAGCCGTGCTTGTGTCTTTAGGGATGGGTGCTGCGTTCTCTGGCTTTTTAAGTCAGTTTCCGCAGTTGATATGGATTTCCGAAAACAAAGTGGCGGTGTTTGCGATGGCGGCGGTGTGTTTGACTGTGGCCGGTTTTTTTCAGTGGCGTGCACAGTATGAACCGTGCCCTATAGATCCAAAACTTCGCGACGCCTGTTTGTGGTCTCGGCGATGGGGATTGCGTTTGTATCTGGCATCCCTTGTTCTATTTTTGGTGGGCTTCTTTTTTGGTTTTCTAATAACATTATTTTGAGCTTGTATGAAAAAAAATGCCGACCATTCCTCTGATTTACAAAGACTCAAGCGGGTCTCTGGGCAGATCGATGGGATCAAAAAAATGATCGAAGAAAAGCGCTACTGCACCGACATCTTAATGCAAACAAAAGCTGTGCGAGCAGCGCTAAAAGCCTTGGAAGTTTCTATTTTAGAAAAGCATTTAAACCATTGTGTTGTGGGTGCCTTTGACTCCAAAAGCAAAGTGGACAGCCAGAAAAAAGTGGATGAAATTCTCGAACTGTTTGCAAAGAACTTAACGTGATGGCAGAGCACACAGGCCACCACGACCACGATCATTGTCATACTCCCGCTCGAAAAGATTGGCTGTATTTGGTCAGTCTGATCATTATCGCGATCACCTATGGTTTGCATCTGGCTCACATGGACGGTGGAATCCCGTGGGTAAAAACCTTTCAGCATAAAACTTATGAGCTGATGAACGACATGTGGTGGGGAATTGCCATCAGTATTTTTGCTGTGGGGTTTCTCTCCAAAGTTCCACGGGAATTGGTGATGACCTACTTTGGTTCCAAATCGCGCATTGGTGGTTTATTCAAGGCGACCATGGCGGGTACGCTGTTTGATTTATGCAACCACGGCATTTTAATTTTAGCTGCAAAAATCTACGAACGGGGCGCAAGTCTCGGGCAAACCGTGGCGTTTTTGATCGCCAGCCCTTGGAATTCTTTTTCACTAACATTGATTTTGTACACCCTCGTTGGCGGGGACTTAACGCTTTATTTTTTAGTCATGTCCATGGTGATTGCCATTATCACAGGCTGGATTTTTGATGAACTGGTAGAGCGAAAGATTTTGCCAGCCAATCCCAACGCCTTTCAAGGAGCTCAGATCTCCTCGCAGCCTTTCAAAATCGAATGGAATAAAGGGTACTTGCTATCTATTCTCAAAACTGGATTCTTAGAATCAAAAATGATTCTCAAATGGATTTTCGTTGGAACAATTTTGTCGGCATTGGTTGCAACGTTTGTTCCTGCCGAGTTTTTTAAAGAATACTTTGGCCCAACGTTGAAAGGCCTCTTCGCTACGCTTGCAGCGGCCACAGGTCTTGAGGTGTGTTCGGAAGGCTCAGTGCCACTGGCCGCGGATCTGGTGCGCGTGGCGAAAGCCCCAGGTAATGCCTTTATTTTTTTAATGGCAGGTGTGGCCACAGATTTTACCGAATTTATGGTTCTTCGCCAAACCACAAAATCCTGGAAGATCGCAGCGCTAGTTCCCATCATCACCGTGCCGCAAATTCTCGTCCTTGGGTGGCTGTTGAATATGTTGTTTTAGAGTGAATAAAGTTTGTTTTTATTTTTTCTACAGGGTGTTTCAATTATAAGTTTTCTTAAAGACTTTTGGTTAGTGACAACTGGCGGTGCAGCCACTGAATACGTCTACATAACATTTACAACTACCGTTTTATAACCGGTACTTCAACTTGCAACTGCTTTAACTTTGTAAACGCTTAATCTTCTATCTGTCCTAAAAGGATTACAAAATTCTGAGGCTAGCTAACTGTGAAGGAAAAAAATATGTCGAACATTGGCCAATGGCTGGGGGACAATAAGGAAAGAGTGCTTAATACTTGGGAGTTACAGGTGAAGAAGTATATTCCTGTGGCGCGCGCTCTCGACGGCCCCGAGCTCGATAACTCAATACCTGAAATGTACGATGAACTGGTGTCGGTACTTAAGGCGGATGAGCCAAAAAATCACTTAGATCAAGTTGATAAGGCACTAGGTAAACAACACGGTGGGCAGCGAAGTCGACTCCGAGGTTATGAGTTAACCCATGTGATAGAGGAATATCAAATTCTGCGCCATGTGCTTTTTGATGTAGCGAGGGAACATGAAGAGTTGGATGCGAAAGATACTGACCTGATTTTAGATGCCATCACTATCGGAATCAGAAATGCTGCATCTCAATTTACAAAGATTCGAACAGGGCAACTTCGTCATTCCAAAAAAGAGGCCGAAAAAGCCAATGTGGCCAAGTCGGCATTTCTTGCAAATATGAGCCACGAAATTCGAACACCGCTCGCGGCAATCCTTGGTTATTCAGAGCTTTTAAGAAGTCCTGCATCGGGAATGGATCGCTCCAAATTTGTGGATGTGATCTGCCGTAACGGCAAATTACTCTCGACGCTGATTGACGATATTCTGGATCTTTCAAAGATTGAAGCTGGGCATTTAGAGGTTGAGCTTGTTGAATTTAAACTCCACCAACTTGTGGAAAACGTCATGGACCTGTTTTATGAGCAGGCAAAAACGCAAGGAATAAATCTTTCGGTGGAGTTCGATACGTCAACACCCGATCAGGTGACGAGCGATCCAACACGAATCAGACAAATTTTAATTAATTTAGTTGGTAATGCCTTAAAGTTTACCTCGGTCGGGTATGTAAAGCTTAAAGTTAAACCAATCTACTCCCCAAGCTTGATGTTGCACTTTGCGGTGGAAGACAGTGGAATCGGAATGAACAAAGAGCAGGAGGCAAAACTTTTTAAGCCCTTTGGTCAGGCTGATAGCTCCATGACTCGAAAATATGGAGGCAGCGGTTTGGGTCTGGCGCTTTCGCGGAAGCTCGCCGAGGCCCTCGGTGGCACAGTAAGTATCAAATCCTGTGAGCCCGAAAAGGGCTGCACATTCGTTGCTTGTGTTAAAGCGAAGCGAGTCGGATTGGTTGCCCCTCAAATTGAGTCGGCAAAATCAAAGGTGATACATTCGAAAGTTCTTTTGGTTGACGATTCGCAGGAGAACCAAATTTGTGTTAAATTTCTTCTCGAAAAAAACGGCATTAATGTCGATGTGGCAAGTGATGGGCGAGAAGCGATAGATAAAATACACTCAGGCGACTACGATGTGATTTTGATGGATGTGCAAATGCCAGTGCTAAATGGTTACGATGCCACCAGAGAGCTCCGCGAAGAGGGCTATAAAAAGCCTATCGTGGCGCTCACGGCTCATGCAATGGCTGAAGATTACGAGCGAAGCCTCAACGCCGGATGCGATGCCCATATTACTAAACCGGTTGATATTGCTTTTCTAGTTCGCACCATTAATGATATTGGAAAATACCTGCACTGACCCGCTCAGAATGTTTAAATATTCGAGGTCATTTTGAAATGTCGCAAAAACAAAGTCAGCTGGCGACCTGGGAGGCGCTAACCGTAAATAAGTTGTACCAAGTCATAATGAATACTTAGTACGTAGTTATTGGTCGATACCCGCTGAAATATCATCGCTGTTTGAGATAAGGTGGGGCACAATATTTTCCGCACAGACGGTCGAGGCTTCACTCGCGTTGCTTGGTACACTGAAGACTTGCTGAGCATAATCAAAACACTGCTGCGAAGATATTTTGCTGGAGTTTTCACGGATACACGTTAAGGAAGAGGTCTCACGGCTGTTGCTGTCACTGGTCCATTTGGCAACCCCAAAGCAGTCATTGATGCTCAATCTGTTTTTCAGTTCTTCAAAACAGATATTTACCGCTTTCTCTGTGTCCTTATGGTTCCCAATGCGCTGCTTGATCTGCTTGCAATCGTTCAAAGTAATTCCTTGCTTATGCGTCTGTAAGCAATTCAGTCGGATTCGATCCTCTATTCCACTATCAGAGGAAACAGATTCCGCTACGCTGAGACAGTCGTCGATTTGCGGATTGTCTGCAGCGAAACACATATTTGTTAAGATTAAAATTATTAAGCCAATCATTGATTTCATAAGCGCCCCCACTTAAATAGGTATGAATACACGATTGGTGCCACTCGCTGGGGCCCTAAAGTGTCAATAGAGACTTGTCGTTGTTAAGCAAATGGACAGCTGTCTGATTGATGTACACGAGCAGGATTGTTTAATCACTTGAGTTACCAAGCGAACGTCTCATTCTGAGGCAGACTTTATGTCTTTAATCTTATGGGTAATAGTTTGATTTACATTTTGAATAGCGCTATTAAAAGTATGCAGAGACAGGGAATATTTTGATTGCTAAGTTGCGGTGGTTGCTGTGTGAGTCAGAATCAATGACTGGCAATGGAGTTTGAGATTTTACAAAAATGTGAGTTAGCAATTCAAACAAAAACGTAAGGGACTACATAATGATTCATAAATTTCTTTTTATTTTAATTTTTACGCCACTTTTCTCATTCTCCGCAGAAGCTCAATTTGGAAAACTTTGGCTTCTTTGTAAAACAGATACCGATTGCCAAAAGGTATCTGGAGTCTGCTCTCGCGCAGATGCTGTAAATAAAAAATATATCAACGAATTCGAGGTTTTTGTAAAAAAAATGAACGGAGACAGTTTATGTTTACCGCTCTCTTCCGAAGATAAAAACTTCGACGAAATGACCAAGGTACATTGCGACAACGGTCAGTGTAAGTTAAAAAAATAAGTATTTTACCAAAACTTTCTATATTGTATCTTTTAACTCTATACTAACTTCGAGGAGAATTCTTTTGAAAAAAGCCATATGGAATGGTGTTGCCGTGGCCGCGAGTGATAAAACAATTGAAGTCGAAGGGAATCATTATTTTCCTCAGGATAGTATCAATAAGACGCTCTTTAAGCTGAGTTCTACTCACACCACTTGTGGCTGGAAAGGGCTCGCTAGTTACTACACTCTAGAAGTTGAAGGTAAAAATAATCCTGACTCTGCTTGGTTTTATTCTGATCCAAAAGAGGAGGCAAAAAATATAAAGAATTATGTGGCTTTTTGGAAAGGTGTCATCGTTCAATAAAGCTCAGAGAAGTGCATTATTTTAATTACCAGAATCTTGACGGCGTCCGTAAAAAAATGTCGTGAAAACAGGCATCAGCAAAGCATTTGCAATGGGTTCTGGACATCCCGCAATTTTTTGTTTTACAGTCTTAGTATGCTAACTCCTGATAAGATAATTGACGTCATCACTTTCTACATTCCATTTTTGTTTGCGCTTTGTTTTCATGAGTATGCCCACGGGTGGACGGCTCAGAAACTGGGAGACAATACCGCCAAGGTGATGGGGCGACTCACTCTCAACCCCATGGCCCACATCGACTGGGTGGGCACGGTGCTCCTGCCAATCATGGCCATTCTTGTGCCCGGGATTCCGCTGTTTGGCTGGGCGAAGCCGGTGCCGGTGAATTCGCGAAATTTGCAAAACCCGCGCAAAGACATGTTTTGGGTGGCTCTTGCGGGGCCGCTTTCGAACGTCTTATTGTTCTTAGTGGGGTTAGTTTTTTTGGCGTTTATTGCCAAACAGAATAATTTTGTTCCGTCGTTTCAGATGCAAAAGATGGTGTATACATTTTTAGCACTGAACCTTTATCTCGCCGTATTCAATCTACTCCCCATTCACCCGCTGGATGGCGGGAAGGTTTTAGCTCGATTTCTGCCTCTCAAATGGGATCTTTGGTTGGAGAGCAAGCAAGATGTCCTGCAGTGGACTTTGCTGCTTTTAGTCATTTTTGGCGGCTTGCGCATATTGGCATTGCCTGTGAACTGGATTCTGGGTGAAGCTGTTGGTTTGGTGGAGCGCTTATGAGCATAGAAGTTCATTTACCCCATTTTGAAGGTCCTCTCCCGCTTCTTCTTTATCTGATCAGAAAAGAAGAAATGGATATCTTTGATATTAACATTTATCAAATCACCACCCAGTACATGGAATACATTCGCAGGATGAAAGAGTTGGATCTAGAAACCGCGGGTGATTTTGTCGCCATGGCGGCCACGCTGATTCAGATCAAATCCCAAATGCTGTTGCCTCAGTACAACGAAAACGGTGAGCTCCTCGAGATTGAAGATCCACGCAAAGAGCTTGTGAGTCGTCTTTTGGAGTATCAGCGGTTTCAAGATGCCGCCAAACAGCTTTATGCAAAACCTCTCCTTGGTCGCGATCAATGGATTCGTGGAGTGCGCGAAGAGCTTCCGCAGGACGAGCATGAGTCAGACATCGTTATCGAGGATGGTGGCTTGTTTGCGCTAATTTCCCATTACCGACGAGCGATTCGCAATATCAAAAAAACCGTTCACCGCGTGTCTTTGAAGGCCAAGTCCATAGCCGCGCAGATCATGTTGATCAAAGATCGTCTGATTGTGGGTCAACAGGTCGTGCTGAAAGATCTTATCAACAAGGCCGAAGATTTTCGCAGTGAAACCTTGATTACGTTTCTTTCAGCTCTGGAGCTTGGAAAAATGGGTTTAGTCACCGTGTTCCAGGCCGAAGTGTATGGCGATATTTATTTAACAGCCAAGCGCACGATTGATGCCAGCATGCTGGAGCGGGTGCAAGAGTACAACTCGTTAGATGCGGAGCAAGTGGCCGACCAGATTTTTGAACAAGCCCAGGAAGACGCCTCTTTAGAATTGCCGGTGGTTCGTTTAGACGATGAAGACGGCGAGCAAGAGGTTGTGGCGACGACAAGTTCTGCAACGGATGATGATATTTTACAGGCAGAGCAAGAATTGAATATTGAGAGGGATGCGGATGTTTGATAACGAACCAGAAGAGCAACAAAATCTAATCGAAGAAACCATTGCCGGAACCAACGTGGAAGACACAGCAGCAGAGACTGCAGAAATTCCCCTCGAGCTTCAATCGATGGAAGTTCCGCCAGGAGAACAAGCCGACGAACAAGTCTTCGTGGATTCGCTCCAACTGTTTTCAATTTTAGAAAGTTTATTTTTTGCCTCCGACAAAGCCGTAAGTTTTGCGACTTTGAAAGTGGTGTTTCAAAACACCAACATCGATAATAAAATGTTAAAGCGCGCCATCGAAGAACTGCAGAGCATTTATGCCGACCCATCGCGGGGAGTGACACTTGAAGAAGTGACGGGTGGATGGCAGTTACGTACCAAGCTCGACAATATGGATTTTTTGAAAAAAATCAGCAAAGCTCGTCCGTTTCGTTTAAGTGGACCCGCTCTAGAAGTACTTTCGATCATTGCTTACAAACAGCCGATTATTAAAAACGAAGTGGACCAAATCCGCGGCGTAGAGTCTGGGCATTTGGTGCGCGCCTTGATGGAAAAAGGATTGGTCAGTTTTGAAGGCAAGACAGATCTGCCTGGAAAGCCTATGGCTTATTCCACAACTCGTAAGTTTTTAGAAATTTTTGGTCTGCGCAATTTACATGAGTTACCTTCGCTTTCCGAAATCGATCAGCTTTTGCCGGAAGGCATTGGCGAAGAGGAAGAAAAAGAAACCCTCAGCGACGTGACATCCAATATGTCCACATCGTTCACGGCGACCTCGTACTCCGAAGGCGAAGAAGAGCTAGGACTCATTACCGAGCGTCTTAACTCCATTGATACATCTTCAGAATTTTTTGAGCAGGAAAAAGTTCGTCAAAAAGAAAAGCGCGAACGCGAAAAAGCCGAAGACATCCGTGAGGCTATGGCAGTTGGCGAACTTGTAGAAAACAAAGATGTGAAGTGGCTTGAGCGCTACGAGGCTCAGTTGGCACTCAAGCAACAAGCGGCAGAAGCTGCGCAGATGGCGGCCACTGTTGAAGTGGTTCCTAAAGATGCAACGGTTGGAGCAGAAAACGAAAGCTCCTCAGAGGCTGAGGAGCTTGAAGCTCAAGACGAGAGTTCAGACGAGTTCTAAGTGGCCGGGCAAAATATTTGCCAGGCTTGCATTCCTAACTATTGAGCTTTGTCCATGAGGCGCTGAATGTCAGCGTCACTAAACATAAGGACCTGCGGCGTTCCGTTTTTGCAATAGCCACGTTTCTCAACGGATTTTACGATCAATTTCTTTCCAACAATATTCACGCAGGCATGTTCGCTCATACACGCAGTTTTTGGTGTTGAGTTGCTTTCCACGATCTTATCGTCGATCACGGCAACGTGTGTGGACTTTCCAGGGCCCGCAAGAATACACACAAAGCGCGCGTTACCGTCGCTGCGGTGGTTGCAACGCACTTTTTTATGATCTTCTTTAACAACGCTCGAATCGTCGTCATCGTCGCCGGTATCTTTACCGCCGCCTGCAGTAGCTGGGTCTCTAACAACATTTGTGCCGCCGTTATTACCGCCGCCTGTATTTTTTGGATCGTCATTAACAACGGTCGTGCCGTCGTCATCGCCGCCGTCTTCGCCGTTGTCATCATTGAGAACATTATCGACATCATCTTTGATGGTATCTGGAATTTCTTCCTCAACCAATTGCTCGGATTCCACCGACATCGGTTTGTTCATGTCTTCGCGTGCGGAAAACGATTTTTCTGAGCAGTTTTGGAAAACAACTGCGATTCCTACTAAGCTAACCATTACTAGATATTTATTCATAACTCCCCCTTTGAGCTACATTCTCTTCGGTTGGCAAAGCGCTGGACTTTAGGGGAGGATGTTCTGTTTTGGAGCGAAACAGGAGAAATTTTTAGTTTTATTGAAAAATAGATTTCCACTTTGAGATGATTTACCTCTGAAATCATCTCAAAATGAGCTTATTGGGCTGGAGCTGTGGCTGGTTGCTGTCGGCCACCGAAAGTTCGATTGATCCAACGCCCCAGTCCCGTATCGCGGAATGGTCTTCGCGGTGGGACGGGAGAGAGGGGGGCCGCTTCTGCACTGTTGGTTGCACCGGCGCTCGTAGGGCCCGCCGTGGTGGGAGTTCCGCCACGGGCGACGACGGCTTCGTTGTAGAGTTGCTCATTGCACTGATAACTCACTTCGCTTTTGCGAGTCTGCGTGAGAGCTCCGTAGGCCTGCGTGTACGCTGCACTGTTCGCGTGTGGATCTACGCCGATTTTGCTGCCAATGCATTCTGCTTTTCTTTGATTGAATGTTTGTTCATCGGCTCGACATTTTGCGTTCGCCGCATCTATTTCGGCTTGAGGGCGAGAGTCGGTCACTTGAACGTTAAAGTTGCGGCGTTGACGAGCCACAGTAAATTGTCCAGGATCTTGGCAGTGCCCGGGGCGTGCGGAGTTTGAACAATCGGGTGCCGAGGAATAATCCGCGCATTTGCGACGATCTTCAGCGCGAAGGCAGCGCGGAGCCTGAACAACAGTGCTATCTTGTCGGCTGAGGCGCGCCTGAGGAAGGGCCAATTCTCTATCAACGCAAACACGCTGAGTTTCGTAGCGGTCGCAGGCTGCGATTTCGTCAAAGAGTGTGCGCGCATCCCAGGGAAAAAGTCGAACACAGCCGCCCGAGCCCGTACTGATTTGATCGGGAAGCTTCGGGCCCAAAGCAGCAGAGGCTTCCTGTGTGCCCGCGGCGTGAATGGCAATTCCACCGGCAAAAAAGATACTCCACTTCATAAGCGCGCCATCCTCATAGCGACCGGTTTCTGGATTGCGCGTGAGCCAAGTGTTTGAATAATGGTTTTCGCGCAACGTCTGCGCTTGAAAGCTTCCCGTGGGAGTTGTTGAACAATCAGGGTTCATGCTGAAGTTTGTGGGAATATCAAAGGTGCCGCGCCCCGATGAAATGGGAAACGTATAAACAAGATTTCCACCACGATACACCGTCATCTTTTGCACGGCAGGGTTAATGTCCATCACAACGCGAATGTCAGACGTGTCGTTATTTGCAGGGGTTTCTTCCGCGCTGGTGACTTCGGAGGCGATCCCGCGCTGGGCGTTGTTGGAAGAGCTACAGGCTGTTAAGCCGAGAAGACAAACTAGGATAAAAAATTTAATAGGCATCAATCCCCCTACAGCAAAATCATAGCGCAAGTTTCAGATGCAAAAAAGTTAAAAATGCAGAGTTTCGGTGGTTCTGTCCTCGAAGCGAGGTGGTGTTTGATGCTAGTGGAATATTAAACGCGTTGAGGTGACATCCGACGACTCGACCAATGTCGATAACCTGTCTTCTACCTTGCGAGTAGGAGAATTAGCCACGCGTGGGTTTTTGATGAGGAATAGACGTCCTAAAAACGTTTCGGTGTCCAAAAAAACTGATTTTACAGTTTATGGTGGAATTTTACTGAATAAACGAAAGAATCGGACTTATGCTCGACCCATTTCCACATCTAAATCCATGCATTTGGTGCTGCGCTCTTCTAAATCTGTCGACGAGAAATCCTTTAAGACTCCCAAAAATAGGAAACTCATTGGAGAAATCTTGGCAAAGTTTTCTATCAAATATGGCGTGCATATTATTTCTCTGGCCAATGTGGGCACGCACTTGCACCTGCATATCAAGATCGCAAAACGTACAGGCTACTTGCGCTTTATCAGAGCGGTTACGTCGGCCATTGCCATGGGTGTATCGGGTCGAAACCGCAGGACGATGCGGTCAGTGCAGGATGGAATCAGAATAAAGGAAAAATTTTGGGACTATCGGCCGTTCTCCCGAATTATCGAAGGCTTTCGCGCTCTGCTTCATATGCGCGATTATATCCAAATTAATTGATTAGAAGGATTGGG
Source organism: Bdellovibrionales bacterium (assembly GCA_043764415.1). Lineage (GTDB taxonomy): Bacteria > Bdellovibrionota > Bdellovibrionia > Bdellovibrionales > JAGQZY01 > JANPLN01. Next base: position 12,840 of record JAYUKO010000128.1, read on the forward strand.
CGTTCCGCACCTGCAAGCGAGGATCATGCTGGCGAGTATGCGTCCTGATAACTGTTGAGTGCGTTATGAATGGGCTAATAGCACCGTTCGATGTTGAGAGCTTTTTTAAGTCGATCTTCGACGTGGAGATCGAACTGTATTCAGTTCCAAAAAAATCCAAAAACCGCATGTGGGATCAAAGTGCTAGACTCGAGTTCACTTGGCGGTAACGATTTAAGTAATAATCTCCTCTTTGCGTTCCGTATCGGGGTTGGTTGGAGCTTCCTGCGGGAACTCATTGGGTGGGGGATCAACTTCCGGAAATTCTCTGGGTACTGGATCATTTTCTGGTTGAATGGGAACTTCGGGTTCGGGATTTTTTTTAGGTGGTTTTTGATTCATAAAGACAACATACACCATGTCAGCGCTTTTTTAATTTAAGTTTTCTTCACATTCAAACTGTGCAAAAATACAAAAAAAGGAAAATAACAATGCGCATAGGTCCATTTAGCAGTTTTCATGTCGGTCATTTAGAGGAATTGCTGCAGCAGAAAAATATTGAATACTCTCTTTTTCAAGATCCAGAAGCTGTAGAAAAAATTCGCGATGTGGAGGTTGAAAGAACACCTACACGATTGCCTGTGTATCGGAGCACTGGTGATTATATTTATGTGGATCTTGCAGATGCTGATGCCAAGTCTCTTCGCACCGAACTTGAGAAATTTGGAGTCGTTTTTGTTGATGAGCACATGAATCACGATTTACATGCGGAGGAATTCTATTGTCTGACCTGTGATTACACTGCGGACTCTCCAGGGTTTTGTCGGCAACACCAAACTCAGCTTGTTAATTTTACGGAGTGGGCCGCAAAAACATCAAAATCGTCTTCGAAAAACGAGCTGGTTTTTACTGTGGCTACAGTTTTTGCCTTTCTCGCGTTGGCTCTTTGGTATTTTCGTGTCCATTGAAATCTCCAGTGAAACACTCATTCGTTTGGGATTTTTCGTCGGAGTGTTGGGTGTAATTTCTGTTTGGGAATTGCTAAGTCCTCGTCGAAACTTAACACAAAAAAAGTTATCGCGCTGGCTCCCTAATCTTGGGATCGTTGTGTTTAACACCGTCTTACTGCGATTTATTTTACCTGTGTCTGCGGTTGGTTTTGCGCTCACCGCACAAGACAACAACTGGGGTCTCTTCAATCATACGAATATCTCCCTGCCGTGGGCCATCGTTATTTCGCTAGTCGTTCTCGACTTCACAATTTATCTGCAACATGTTTCATTCCATTCTATTCCCTTGTTTTGGCGTTTCCACAAAATGCATCACGCAGACCTGGATGTCGACGTAACAACGGGCGTTCGTTTTCATCCTGTAGAAATTTTAATTTCCATGGGAATTAAATTCGCTGTTATTGCAATACTTGGAGCTCCCGCGATGGCTGTATTGATTTTTGAGGTGGTGTTAAATGCCATGTCGATGTTCACTCACGGGAATGTTTATATGTTGAATCGGTTGGATCACTCCTTGAGGTGGTTCGTAGTTTCGCCCGATATGCATCGCATCCATCATTCAATTTATGTTGAAGAGACCAACAGTAACTATGGCTTTCATCTTTCTTTGTGGGACCGATTGTTTCGAACTTACAAAGAGCAACCCAAAGACGGTCACCTTAACATGGTCATCGGATTGAGAGAGTTATGAATTTGAAGATGGTGAAATCGAATTTGATTTTTAAATTTTTACTGGTTTTTGCAATTTTGACAGCAATGTTTTTCTATTTTTATTTGGACGTCGGAAATCACTTAAACTTTCAAGCTTTAAAGACCAACCAAGCTCGGCTGCAAGGACAATTTTACTCGGAACCAATGCTCACGGCGTGTGTGTTCGGTCTGCTTTATGTTCTCGTCACTGCGCTTTCAATTCCAGGAGCTGCTGTGCTCACGCTGGCTGCGGGTGCTATTTTTGGTGTCGCCTACGGCACACTCATCGTTTCTTTTGCGAGCACCCTTGGAGCCACCTTGGCATTTCTCGCATCAAGGTTTTTATTTAAAGATTTTTTTGAGCAAAAGTTTTCCGAGCGCTTTGCTACTATCAATCAGGGAATTCAAAAAGATGGGGCGGTTTATTTATTTACTTTGCGGCTCATACCAGCCGTGCCATTTTTTTTAGTCAATATCTTGATGGGGCTTACTAAAATACCCACATTGACGTTTTTTATCGTCAGTCAGATGGGAATGTTCGCTGGCACCGTTGTGTATGTGAATGCTGGTACGCAATTGTCACAGTTAGAGTCGCCGCAGGATATCGTTTCGTTGAAAATAATTTTATCGTTTCTCGCTCTAGGACTTTTCCCCTTGTTCGCAAATAGCCTTCTCGCTTTTTTCAAAGCCAGGAAGCATCTCTCAAAGTTTAAAAAACCAAAAAATTTCGAATACAACATGGTGGTGATTGGTGCTGGTTCGGCAGGGCTGGTTTCTGCCTATATTGCTTCCGCCGTTAAAGCGAAGGTGGCACTCATCGAAAAACACAAGATGGGAGGCGATTGCCTCAACACTGGCTGTGTACCAAGCAAAGCGTTGATTCGCTCGGCAAAGATTTTCAGCTACTTCAAGCGCGCCGATGAGTTTGGAATCGCAGTGGGCACTAAGCCCGAAGTTCAATTTTCCAAGGTCATGGCACGAGTACAGGCGATTATTAAAAACATCGATCCCCATGATTCGGTGGAGCGCTACACAAAGCTTGGGGTCGATTGTTTAAGTGGGGACGCCAAGGTGATCTCTCCTTATGAGGTTTGCGTGAATAACAAAATCATCACCACAAAAAGTATTGTCATCGCCACCGGCGCTCGACCCTTAGTGCCCAAACTTAAAGGGCTGGAGAGTGTTCCCTACCTCACAAGTGATAACGTTTGGGGTTTGCGGGACCTGCCCAAGAAACTCGTTGTTCTCGGAGGAGGACCCATCGGCTGTGAGCTCGCACAAGCTTTCGCGCGCTTTGGCTCGCAGGTGTCCATCGTAGAGATGGGTGACCGTTTACTTGCGAGGGAAGACGTGGATGTTTCAGAAATGATTCACGATCGGTTCGCCAAGGAGGGTGTTCACATCCACAAATCCCACAAAGCCGTCGAGATCGTTCAGCGAAACGGAAAAAACATCTTAATTTGCGACAACAAGGGGCTCAATGTTGAAGTCGAATTCGATCAGATACTTTTAGCTCTCGGTCGCAAAGCCAATGTGTCGGGCTTTGGTCTCGAAGAGCTCAATGTGGAAATCGCAAAAAATGGAACGCTTGTAGCCAACGAATTTTTGCAAACAACCAATTACCCCAACATCTACACCTGTGGAGATGTGACAGGGCCCTATCAGTTTACCCACACCGCTAGCCACCAAGCGTGGTATGTGGCCGTGAATGCGCTCTTTAGTCCGTTTAAAAAGTACAAAGTGGATTACCGGGTGATTCCCTGGTGTACGTTTACTGATCCCGAAGTGGCGAGAGTGGGGCTGAATGAGACTGAAGCTACGGAAAAAAAGATTCCCTTCGCGGTCACAAAATATCATATCGATGATTTAGATCGAGCCATCACCGATGGCGAAGCTCATGGTTTTGTTAAAGTGCTCACAACGCCAAACTCAGATCGCATTCTGGGAGTGACCATCGTGGGCAGCCACGCTGGTGATATTATTGCAGAGTATGTCGCCGCCATGAAACATGGTTTTGGTCTCAATAAGATTCTCGGAACCATCCATATTTATCCCACTTTGGCCGAGGCAAACAAATTTGCAGCCGGTGTTTGGAAGCGCGAGAACACGCCCCAATACGCTTTCAAATGGTTAGAGCGGTAT
>JAYUKO010000129.1:0-4530 GCA_043764415.1 Bdellovibrionales bacterium
AACGGCAGCAAGCCGCGAGATGTTTTAATCAAAGCGTATGAAGGGCAAAAAACATTATGATGTTTCATGTTGCGATGAGTTTGTTTTTACTGAGCCACGCAACCTTGGACACCGTTAAAAACCAGTTTCTCGACAAGAATGTGGGGGAAGCGGTTTTTTTGCTAAAAAACGATCATCACAAAATTCTCAATAACCGCCAGAGTCAGGCGCAAGTGGCGCAGTGGCTTTCGACCTTTCAGTATGACAGCACGCTGAGTCTTTTTGAAAAAAACTTGGATTTGCTCATGGTGCCCGCCGGAGATCAAAACGAGATCGAAAAGAATTTTTTATTAGCTCTCGAACGGGAACCGTACAATACAAAGTTGTTAACCCACACCATTGCTTTTTGGCTCAATCAAAAAAACTTTTCCAAGGCTCGGGAAAAAATTGATTGGGCTAAAAAAGAGCTGCCATTTATGGAGATATACAAAGCTTACGGCAACTGGTTAGGGCTGCGAGACCCACAGCAGGAGCCAAACGCAAAGGTTTCTTGCCAGGCGGCCACACTGCTGCCGGTGGAAAAAGATTTTTGTTTGTATGTGGTTTTGTTGGAGCTGGCAGCGACGAGTAAATCAAAAAAACCCTCCCCCGAAGTTATGAAAGCTTTTCACAAAACCAGTATTCTCAATCGCCATTATGTCATTTGGGAAAAATGGCGAAGGGCCGAGGAAAAACAGAAATTTTTATCGTCTTGTCGCCCCTTATCTGATAAACAAAAAAAGACATTTTTAATGGTGCCGGAATTTTGTAAAAACGACGAGAAAGACGGCGACAAAACTGACGATAAGGAAACCAATGAGTAAAATGATTTTGGGTCTGGTTTTTGCGGCAACCCTTGGCTGCGGAGTCAAAGGGCCACCGGAGCCACCTCTGCCAACGGAAGGCTCCCTTAAAAAAGAACTGCAACAGGAACATGCGGCTCCGACTCAACCCGTGCCGCCAAAAAAATCGAAAAAAACTAAGGACCAGTAATGAAGTTTTTTAAAGCGCAGGCAACGGGCAATGATTTTATCATTGTTGACGATAAACAATGGCAACCCGACGAAGCTGTGGTGAATCGACTTTGCGATCGCCATTTTGGAATAGGCTCTGATGGACTGGTGCACTTGCGGAGCACTCCGACTTCCCAGCAGTTTGAGTGGACGTTTTACAATCCGGATGGCAAAGAGGCCGAAATGTGTGGAAACGCGGCTCGTGCAACCACGTGGTTTTTGTTTTTACAAAAACAGCTTTCAGAAGTTGTGGTAAAAACCCAGCGCGGGCAGTTTGTTGGAAAAACGCTGCGCGATGAGTTTGTTGAAATCGAAACCACGATGCCAGCGGATCCGATCCAGAGATACGATAATATGTTTCAGGGCCGATTTAAAGAAGGCTACCTCACAAACACGGGAGTTCCGCACTTTGTGATTCCAGTGGCCAGCATTGCAGCAGTCATGGGGCGCGCTCAGGAGTTAGCGCCATTTATTTTTGATTCCGCGTTTGGTTCTCGCGGCTCAAACCTTACATTTTTTGCCGTTCAAAGCGAAGACACCTTGGATGCCGTTACACTTGAGCGCGGGGTTAATGATTTTACTCTTTCTTGCGGTACCGGTGTTCTTGCGGCGGCGCAAGTTTACTTACATTTAAAAAACAGAAAAAGCGTAGTGCAGGTAAAAACACCAGGCGGCCAGCTTGCAGTGCAAATGATGAACAGCGGGGTAAAATCCCCGGGGCAACTCACGGCCAAGTTGAGCGGTGAAGCAAAGTTAGTTTTTGAAGGGAGCATTCAATGAAGCCAACAGGAGTTTACACAGCGTTTGTGACACCATTTAAAAATGGCCAAGTGGATGAAGCGTCGTTGTTAAGATTAGTGCAACAGCAAATGAAAGCGGGAGTTCAGCAGTTTGTTGTTAACGGAACCACGGCCGAAAGCCCCACATTATCCGACGAGGAAAGCCTGGGCATTTTAAAGCTTGTTACAAAAGCTGCTGGTCCGGGCGCCACTATCATGTTTGGCTCTGGAAGCAACAATACGAAAAAGACGGTGGAGTTTTCGCAAAAAGCCGTAGCGGCAGGAGCTAAATCACTTCTCGTGGTTGTGCCCTATTACAACAAGCCCCCACAGCAGGGTCTGTACGAACACTTTAAAACAATTGCCGACGAAGCCGGCGCTCCCGTTCTTCTTTACAATGTTCCGGGCAGAACGATCACAAGCCTCGAAGTGGATACCATTCAGAAGCTTTCACAACACAAAAATATTTGTGGAATCAAAGAGGCCACAGGTAATATGGAATTCGGCCAAAAAATTCTCTCCGCCTGCGGACCGAATTGGAATGTGCTCAGTGGTGACGACGAGACTTGTTTGGATTTAAAAAAACTTGGCGGCCACGGTGTAATTTCTGTGTGCTCCCACATCATGCCGCGCAAGATGAGCGAATGGTTTTCAGCGGCCGTCACCGAAGACGTCTTAAACGATTTCCGTGGCTCTATTGAGCTAATTCGCAGCCTATATATAACGGCAAATCCCATTCCGGTGAAGGCGGCGCTACAGATTCTGGGCGTTATCGAGAGCGATGAAATGCGCTTACCGCTTTGCAAATTGACCGCCGAGCAAAAAAAGCAAATTGAAGGAACTCTGAAAACCTACGAGAAGTATCTATGAATATTTTTGTTATCGGTGCTCAAGGTAGAATGGGAGAAGAGATTCAAAAAGTTCTGCGAAAAACCAAAGGGGCGGTGTTTAGCGGCGGTATCGCTCGCAAGGCAAAGGGCTCTGTGGTCACTGGTTTTGATGGCATCAAACACAAACCAGATCTGGTTATCGACTTTTCATCCCCCGAAATGTTTTTACAGACGTTGCAGTGGTGTGTGGAAAAAAAAATCCCTTTGCTATCTGGTACCACGGGACTTTCTAAAAAACATTTTTCTGCACTCAAAAAAGCAAGCAAAAAAATTCCAGTGCTTTGGACGGCGAATACCTCCATTGGTGTGCAAATGGTCAAAGACATTTTGCGAGCGCTTCCACTCCCCGGTCATTTTAAGGTGCAAATGACAGAGTGGCATCACATTCACAAAAAAGATAAACCCAGCGGCACGGCCATTGTATTGCAAAACATTCTTAACGAAAAACGCGCTAATTTGCCAAAGCCCAAGTCGATTCGCGAGGGTGAAATTATAGGAACCCACCGAATCGAAATTTCCTCAGGAGAGGAAGTGATCACCATCGAGCACAAGGCCCTGCGCAGAGCTGTTTTTGCCCGCGGCGCCGTGGACGCGGGAGTGTGGCTCGCAAATAAACGCGCCGGCGCATACACTATGGAAGACTACCTTCAGTCTTTGTAAATTCTTAATTGGTTCGTTGAATCTAGCCCCATCCTAGAATAGGATGGGCAAAATTTGATTCAGGGAGCCCACATGAAATTTTTTATTGATTCAGCAGATATTAACGAAATCAAACAAGCCAACGCTCGCGGATGGGTGGATGGTGTTACGACAAATCCGTCTCTCATTGCTGGCATCGGGCGCCCCTTTAAAGAAGTCATTGCCGATATCTGCAAAGAAGTAAAAGGCCCAGTCTCGGCCGAAGTGCTTTCTGTGAAATCGGAAGATATGTTTAAAGAGGGAATGGATTTAGCAAAAATCGCCGATAACGTGGTGGTTAAAATTCCCATGACCGAAGAGGGTTTAGTAGCAGTTCGCCAGCTTCGCGCCGAGGGAATAAAATCCAACGTCACTCTTGTTTTTTCGCCCCTTCAAGCTTTATTAGTCGCAAAAGCCGGCGGCGCGATGGTGTCTCCGTTTGTTGGTCGCCTAGATGACATCTCCAATACAGGAATGGATTTAATCCAACAGATCCATACGATTTATCACAATTACGGTTTCGAAACAGAAATTCTGGTAGCCAGTATCCGCCACAATATTCACATTCTTGATTCGGCAATGATTGGTGCAGACATCGTGACTGTTCCGTATAAAGTTATGCAGGGAATGAGTCAGCATCCGCTTACAGACAAAGGTCTCGAAAAATTCCTAAAGGATGCTCAGAAGATAGTGAAGTAATACTCTTAATTGATGTTAAGAGTTCTGAGCTTTGCATTGTTAATGACAGCATTTGGCTGCGTGAGCCCTCCATCGGGTCCCTATTCCGAGAGAAACACAGTCAACGCTTCGGTCTCCGGCATCATCCGAGCCTTTGATCGAGCTGCAGTCGGGATTCGCGGTCGAAGTGCCAATGGTCGCGAATTAGTTTCAAAGTATCACTCGGCCACTGGCGATGGTTATGACTACGCCGACACTAAGACCGAACGTGCGTATTCTAAGCTACGAATCCTGGGCGAACGTCGCCCCTACACGCTGCAAGTTCAGGTGATTGTCGAGAAGCGAAACTCCAAAGGCGTTTACCGTCTGGTCGATTACGACCAAGAAAAAGCCGAAAAGGTCCTGAAAGGCTTGATTGACTATCTAGTCACACGTCCCGAAAGGGAAGACTTCATTGACGATTTCAGGCCCTTC
>JAYUKO010000130.1:0-1358 GCA_043764415.1 Bdellovibrionales bacterium
CGAAAGCTTTAAACGAGTGACCGAATCCTATCGACGCTTCAGAAATACCTTTCGCTTTTTGTTGGGAAATCTTGGCGATTTTGATTTTAAGAAAGATCAGGTCGCAGTGGATCAATTGCTGCCGCTTGATCGCTGGGCTTTGGATCGGCTGAATGCACTTATCGAAACAGTGAGTGCCGCTTACGAAAATTACGAGTATTACAAAGTGTACCATGCGTTGAACAACTACTTCACCGTGGAACTCTCGGCGCACTACTTGGATATTCTCAAAGATCGTCTTTACACCTGGAAGACCACAGGACCAGAGCGCCGATCTGCTCAAACTGTCCTTCATTATATAACCACTTCACTCATGAGTATGATGGCGCCGATCACCTCGTTTTTGGCTGAAGAGGTGCATGACTTCTTCCCGGCAGAAAGTAGAAAAGACAGCGTGTTTTTGTTGCCCTTTCCGCAGACCAACGCCTCTTGGACGCAGACCGCTCTGCGCGATGAATGTGAAAAGTTATTCACGATTCGTACGTCTGTTTCGCGTTTGCTCGAAGAGATGCGCCGAGATAAAAAAATTGGCGCAAGCCTTGAGGCGCAAGTACATATCACTGCCCAAGGTGAAGAGCTGCGTTTGTTAAAAAAATATGCCGACACGCTTTGTGAGTTTTTTATCGTCTCGAAGGTGAATCTGCACGAAGGCCCGCTCGACGTAAAAGTGGCCGCGGCCCCCGGCGAAAAGTGCCCGCGCTGTTGGTACTACAGCGAAACTCTCGGAACCCATGCCGACCACCCGGCACTTTGCCCTAAATGCACTGGAGCTATGACATGAAAAAATATCTCATCCTTGCCGCGCTCTCTGGCTTTATTATTAGCCTGGATCAATGGTCGAAGCTTTACATCCATACGCATTTTTTAGAAGGCGAAAGCGTTTCGGTGATTCAGAACTTTTTTAATATCATGTATGTGCGCAACTACGGCGCTGCCTTTGGGCTTTTTGCCTCCATGGGCGAAAATTTTCGCGAGATGTTTTTTTTAAGCGTTCCCCCGATTGCTGCCGTGATTATTCTTTTTATGTTACGCGCCACGCCCATCTCTGATTTGGTGTCGGTCGTTGCGCTTTCCTCCATCTTCGCCGGCGCCATCGGGAATTACATTGATCGCCTTAAATACGGCTTCGTGGTGGACTTTCTCGACTTCCATTATTTTTACAAAGCTCACTATCCGGCCTTTAACGTGGCCGACATCAGCATTGTCACTGGGATTTGTGTGATGCTGCTTTTGGAATTTTTAAACACACGGGCTTTAAAAAAGAAAAATGCTCGCGGATAACCTTTCCTCCTCTATCTATTTTGTATTTATCAGCTTCA
>JAYUKO010000131.1:0-1354 GCA_043764415.1 Bdellovibrionales bacterium
GGAAATGAAAACTTCTCTGTCTCCACAGTGGAGCATTGTTTGTCGTCGCTGACGGCGTTGGGAATTGACAACGTCTTCATCGAGCTCAACGGACCAGAAATCCCGATCTGTGATGGCAGCGCCATGGTTTTTTACAATGAGCTCAAAAAAGCAGGAGTGTCGGAGCAGGGCGAACTGCGAAAATATATCTTCGTTCATCGCCCAGTTTATGTGGGCAATGAAGAGAAACATGCCTACGTCATTCCCTACAACGGATTGAGAATCACGTGCACAGTGGACTTTCCCCATCCCTCCATTGGGCGACAGAAAATGGACATCGACATCAACGTATCGACTTTTGAAAAAGACATCGCTCAAGCACGCACTTTTGGCTTTTTAAAAGACGTGGAGGCGCTCCGTGCGCGGGGCTTGGCACGCGGGGGAAGCCTGGCGAATGCCATTGTTCTTGATGACAAAGGAATTTTGAACCCCGAGGGTTTGCGGTTTGCCGACGAGTTTGTTCGGCATAAAATTTTAGACGCTTTGGGCGATTTGATGACCTTGGGGCGCCCCCTCATGGGACATCTTGTTTTGTACCGGGCCGGGCATGATTTGATGAATCAATTGGCATTGCATTTGCTCGATTCCGATGGTTATAAACTGATCGATTTGGGAGGGGAAATGCCTCCCATGGCGCCCTTCCAGATTCCTTTTGCCCATTGACGTCGTTACTGCCTGTTGACTTCGTTACTGGGAGTGTCATAAAACCTCTGGCATAACATACTAAAGGGGTTGCTATGATTATCGGTGTACCTAAAGAAATCAAAATTAGTGAAAATCGTGTTGGATTAACTGAAGCCAATGTAAAACAGTTGGTGGCAGAAGGGCACGAAGTCTACGTTCAAAAAGACGCGGGCTTAGGATCCATGATCAGCAACGAAAATTACATCAAAGCCGGCGCAAAAACTTTGGCAACAGCCGAAGAAATTTATCAAAAAGCCGAAATGATTGTGAAAGTGAAAGAGCCGCTTCCTCCAGAGTACAATCTGATGAAGCCCAATCAAATTCTCTACACATATTTACACTTAGCTGCAGAGCCCGAGCTCACCAAAGTTCTTTGCGAAAAGAAAGTCAAAGCTGTGGCCTACGAAACCATTCAGGACGAAAACGGGCAACTCCCGCTTTTAACTCCTATGAGTGAAGTGGCGGGTCGCATGGCAACTCAGGTGGGTGCTTACTACTTGCAAAAAGACAAAGGTGGAAAAGGAATTCTCCTCGGCGGAGTGACGGGCGTTAAGCGCGGTCGCGTAACAATCATCGGCGGCGGAGTTGTTGGTATCAATGCTGCAAAAATGGCCGTGGGCCTAGGAGCCGA
>JAYUKO010000132.1:0-16358 GCA_043764415.1 Bdellovibrionales bacterium
TTATTTAAAAGCCAAACAATCTCCTCGCCTTGAGCTCCCAGATTATATCGAAAAATCTGAAGTTTCAGGAAAAGACGTGGCGAAAGTGAAATCAGTTCCAGGAACTGAATACTTCCCGTTCCCATTCTCTGCGAACTTGTTTGCGGAATACTACTCGCTCAGAAGCGTTTAATTTTAAACATTCAGAGAGAAAAACGAAAAAAGCCAAGGATCAAACCTTGGCTTTTTTTATACTCAAACGTTTCGTGTTGCTTGGCATGCGCGGTTCGAGCGATGCGAAGGATATCGTGTCTTAAGCCAACACTTCGCTAAAGTTTGAGAAACCTTCATTAAATATTTGGAATCGAGCCATTAGGCATACCGACAACGTGGAAATAACCATAAGTGGGGGCACAAATCTTCTGTGCCGACTGATCTTTTAGCAGCCAATTCTCAAGGTCTGGTGTAGTGGTCTAGGTCTAAAATGCTGTACTCAGGATGACGTGCTAACTCGCGTTCATACGTTAATTGCTATCTGGATTTTTCAACTGGTTAATAAAAGCTTCGCCAATGGCCTGAACATCGCCGCCGGCATTAGCAATGGCATTATTTATGTTGTCGCAAATCTCGGTACCTTTGAGAGATCCGCCTTCATCGCACGCGATGGATTGCATTTGTAGTACGTTACTTCCCATGGACTGCACCTCTGCGGGGTCGAGAAGACTTAGGTCGGGATTAGTATTGATCCACGTGGCAATATCCCCTCCTGCAAAAGTTTTAATGGTGGTCGCAGACTTTGCGGACAGTGCCAAAAGCCTGAGGCCCTCAGAGCCGCTAGCGTCGCAATTTGTAACAGCGACGTCAGCCGATGCTCCACTTGAAAAACTAAAGTTTTGGTAAAATTCGATGGTCGGGTCCACAGTGTTACCGGAGTCATTGTCTTCGATATTTTCGATAGCTGCGACGATGGTTGAGGTCGTGATGTTGGCGCGAATGAATTCGGCTGAACATCGTATGACGAAAGCCCGGGAGGATGACACACCGGCAATTTTTGCCAGGCAGGCGTCCACGGTTGCCGATGTGGCTGAGTTTAAGCAGATTTGCGCTGAGTAGATCTGATCGTCTTCTTTACTTTCGCAACCAACAAAAATACTACTTACAGCTAACAAACAAAACCACTTTTTCATTCGCGATGCTCCTTCGGAGGGTGTACAGCTCTATCGTACTACAGAGGCAATAAGAACACTGATCCAACGTCTAATTTTCTCTCTCTGAAACGCTTTTTATCGCAACATAAGAGATACTAAAATGAGACATGAAGTGTTTGATTATTCTCAGTATTTTAGGTTTCATATCAACGCAAGCTCGCGCCGATTTTTATCAAGGCATTCGCCAGATGGGAATGGGTGGAGCGGCGGTGGCTGTGGTCAACGACGAGACATCGTTGTTGCTCAATCCCATTGGCTTAGGAAGACTGCGCGTGCCGTACATCACGCTCATCGATCCCGAAGTAACAACGAATACAAAAAGTATTGTGACGGTTAAAAACTTGTTAACTGATGCAACAGATCTCGAAGAACTTTATCCCGAACTCGCAGACGATTTAGATCAACGCTATTTTGTTCGCACCCAAATTTTCCCCTCATATGTCGATCGTCATTATGGTTTTGGTTTTTTGCTGAAGAACGAAATCACCGCCGTTCGCCCCAGCGCCACCGGGTTTCTGGATCTAAATTATGTAAGCGACATGGCAGGCGTTGCGGGATTTAACAAAAGTTTTTACGGCGGCGTGATTAAAGTTGGTGCGACGGGCCGCTGGGTGGATCGCGTGCAATACATTGGAACTGTTGATCCGGCCGTCGACGGACTGAATTTGAAAACCCTTGCCGTGCAGGGAGCGGGGCTTGCTGTGGATGTGGGCGCGAGCCTTTCGTCGCCAACGAGTTGGCTTCCAACGTTGAGCGTGATGGTGAAGGATATCGGAGATACGTCGTTTACTATGGGCAGCGGGATGCGTAGTTATTTAACCACGGCCGATCCCACTAAAGTGCCAATGACCATGGATGTAGCGCTAGCGCTATTTCCAATCTGGAGCAACTACACTCGCGGCACATTTACCATCGAGTACGATGATGTCTTGGAAGACGGAGACGCCGTTCAAAAGTTGCATGCCGGTATTGAAGTTAACTTGGCCGATCGTTTTTATTTTCGCGGTGGCTACAATCGTGGATATTTAACTACTGGCTTTGAATGGAACACGCAGTTTGTTCAGCTGCAGTTAGCCTACTACGGTGAAGAGATCGGAACGGAAGATAATCCTCAACAGGACGAGCGCGTGGCTTTTAAAGCCGTGTTGAGATTTTAGGGGAACCCATGAAAAAAATATTTTTTTTACTGCTTTGTGCTGGTTGTACCAGAAACATTCTCGACGATACGGCCAAGACGCGCACCCCTGCCGCCATCTACTACCAAGCTAAAGTTTCGATGAACGGTGGCGATTACGAGACGGCCATTCAACTTTTGCAATCCTTGGATCCTGCATTTTTAGCAAACAGGGATGTGGCCCTAGTTTACGCTTCGGCGCACTCAGGGCGTTGTGGCCTCAACTTTATAAATCTGCTCACGGATCTTGAGTCAGTGGGCACGTCCGCAACAATATTTTTATTCTTTATGGGAATTTTTCCAGAAGGCACTGATGCTAAAATTACCGATTGTGTTTTTTCGGAAACAACTCTCAACACCTTTGGTGATTACACAGTTCGCACGCCGGATGAAAATATTTTAATGGGATTATCGAGTTTAACGAAGGTGGGCACGATTTTGAGTCGTTACGCCGATATCGACAACAATGGGGTTGCTGACGCAGGTTTTGATCATTGCGATATTACCGATTTTCCCGACGACGCTGTTCGCGAGATCGGCACCGGAATTGCCAATGCGCTTTTAAGTATTTCGGCAGCTAGTTCTTCGATCTCATCGGGTACGCTCACAGAAATCAGCTCTTTGTGTGGTTTAGCTCCGCAGTTGAACTCGTTTTGTACAAACACCGATAAAAGTTCGTATTCAGCCATGGAAGTGAGTGCCTTGCGTTCGATTTTAGGTTCAACAGACGAAGGAATTGGCGCACCAACGTGCCCGGGGAGTTTTATCACTTGTCCATGTCCCTGATTTTTTCTTTTATTCCATGCTTCCTTCTCTGGATGAGCACGGCGCTTGCTGCAGAATTGCCCGAGTATGGGCTTTCTGTGAAGGGGCTTGGTATGGGAAATGCGTACACGTTGCACGCGCGTGGGCATGATGCTGTTAACTACAATCCGGCCGCTTTCGCGCGCATGCAGGGATTTCAGTTTCGTTTGATGGGGCTTGGCATTGGCATGAATGCCATTGATTCCTATGATGAATATGCAAATATTTTTGACAACTCCAACAACGTGGCAGCTACACTCAACGCACTCTATGGAGATCCCATCTGGGCGCGAGTGGATTATCAAGCGTCGCTGAGTGCCGGCCCCTTTATAGTGGGAGCGTACGCCCGAAATAATTTGGGATTTACTTTATCAAATCCAGCGCTGCCTTATCTAGAAACAAATTTTTACTCAGATATAGTATTGTTTGGTGGGGCGGGTGTTCAAATTTTGCCCAACGTATTTGATATCGGTTTTATGGCAAAACGAATCACGCGCTACGCGGGTGCTGGCGATATTACAGCGTCGACGTTGGCATACTTGGATTCTGACATTATCGAAAGCACTTCCGATCAAACCGGCGTGGCCTATGGAATTGATTTTGGTGCCAAGCTCACTTTACCAGGGGATTGGAATCCATCCGTAGCTTTTGCATGGCAAGATATCGGCGATACGAAGTTTTCTTTTAGCGCCACTACTCCAGCGCCACAAAAGATCCGGGACCGAATGAATTTGGGTGTGGGAATGGAAAAAGATTTTATGGGCTTTGCCAAACTTCGCCCCGCCCTTGAATTTAAAATGTTAAACGGCTCATCCAGCGAGGTGCAAATTGGTAAAAGGTTGCACATGGGTGTGGAGCTTGAACTGCCGCTCCTCACTTTGCGTGGAGGCTTTAATCAAGGCTATTACACCTATGGCGCATCGTTTGACTTTTGGTTTTTCCAAGTGGACGTCGCTTCCTATGCTGTGGAGTTAGGCGAATATGTGGGGCAGCACGAGGACCGCCGCTACATGGTTCAGCTGACCATGGATTTTGGTGTGGACCCTACATCTGGCGATTGGTTTAACTTTTCAAAATCCCGCCAAAACAGCCGTCGTTTAAAGCAGCGCCGGTAAAGGTACTAAAGGTACGGCAAGGGGCAATGCGCCTTCGGCGCTCGTTCACGAGCAGAGCTCGCTCCGTGCCCACACACTTCTCGGGACTCATTGCATAAATTTTATTCAAACTTTCGGGGGCTTCTTTTTGAGACCTTTCGCAAACCGGATGTTTCGAGCTGCGAGCGAGTCCATGGATGGACGCGTCTTAAAAAGAAGTCCCCGAAAGTTTGAATAAAATTTATGCAATGAGTCCCAAAAAGTGTGTCCGTACCTTTGCGCTTGGTACCTTTTCAATTGCGTCGTAGTTTAGGGGATGCTTCGCCTCATAGCTATTAGTTCTCCAGACGAAAAAAAACAGCATTTTCATAACAACTCATCGCTGGATGATCTGTGGATTGTTTCGCACATCGAAGCGAAAAAGTGGCTGCAAGATCAATTGATGAAAGACGCGGAAAGTATTCCGACGCAAACGGTGTTGCGGGCTACAGAGTACTGGCAGTGGCTGTTTTCGGTTAACCTTCCTGAGTGGCGCCCGGTGAGTGAAAGTTTAATTTACGCGTTTATCGAAGATTGGTTTATAAAAAATCAGACGCCTCTTCAACTCAGCGACATTGAAATGTTTTATAATTTTTTGGCGCAAACATCGTCGGTTTTATACTCCCAGCAAAAGTCCTTATTTTTAGAATGGTTGAGTGGCGATGAGCAGCGCCTGCAAAAATTATTGCCATGGTGGAAGTTGGCTGAAGACCTGCAATCGACGTTGAACCAAAAAAAGTGGATCGGGCGGCCGTGGATTTTAAGTTTGTTGTCAGGGAAAGACGATTTGTATTTTGGCGAGCAGCAAAAGATTTATTTTGATTTAGGCTTAGACCTTCAGCACGACGAAGTCGAAATGATCCTTCGCTTGAGTCAAGATAAAGACGTCATTGTCTTTGTTCCGCAACCTACATGGCTGAAAGAGTACGCCCATGCGTTGTCAACTTACGAGCGGTTGCTGCAGGCGGCTCAACTGTCCGAGGTGAACCCGCAAGAAATTTCAGTCAAAGTGCAAACCGTTGCGGAGAGCAGTGTACTCAAAGAAGTTAAAAATGTTGTTGGCCGGGTTCGCCAACTTTTAGCTCAGGGCATTTTGCCATCGCAGATCGCCATTTGCTCCCCAGTGATCGAAGATTACTGGCCCTTGCTAAGGGCACATTTGGATGTGGAAGGCGTGCCGGCTTACAAACGGATTGTGGTGCGTGCGATCTCCCTTCCCGATGTGCAAAAATGGCTTTCGCGGCTGCAATCGTTAAAGGAAGAATTTTCGGAGGCTCATTTGCAGGCCATGATGTATTTTTCAGAGACCGAAGATCATAAAATCCCGTTTGCCGAATTTAAAAAGAACTTTTTCAATAATTACGACGCAAAACAAATGCGTGAGTTTTTCACTTTGCCAAAGGCACAAAAAAAGCCACTGGTGCTTGCGGATTTTATCGACTTGTTATTTACGCAATGGCTGCAGGCTGATGATGCCCTGATCAACGAGATCGCCGATCGCTTGATGAAAGATATGTCGTTGGACGACGAAATGTCCTACGACATTTGGCTTAAATATCTAGAGCTTGTTCTGAGTCGCTACGAAATTCCTATTTATCGTGAAGATCCCAAAGGCATACATATTCTAAGTCTCGATGCCGCGGACTGGACGGAGTGTGACCATCTTTTCGTTTTGGGGTGCGAACAGAAGCATCTTTTCGAAATCCAAAAGAGTCCGTTGAGCATGACCGACGTTTTTGCAATTCAAAGAGATCTTGGGTTCTATTTGCCAAAACCAGAGAGTCAAAAATCAGAATTCAACTTGCGTTGGATCTTGCAGCGGGAAACCCTACAGTCCACCTTGCTGCACTCCGAAAGTGATTTTTTAGGCGATCCGCAATTGGCGTCGCATTTTTGGCTGAAGGAAAATCTTGCTGGCCATGGCGAGGTGCAAAATATCCACTCAACTCGCTGGGATGAAGTGATTCGCTTTAACCTGCAATCTCAAGACAAGCAGCCAGCATTTAGTAAAAAGCTGAGCAAGGAGTTTTCGCTCGACGGCTACGACGATATTCAGTTAAAGCAAATGCCAAAGCTCTCTGCAAGCCAGTTGCAGAAGTTTGACGAGTGCGGTTTTAAATTTTTTGTCGAGCGCATATTAAAACTTTCGCCGCAGGAGACCTACGACCTCGAAATCGACCCGATGTACAACGGTCAGATTTTGCACCGAGTGCTCGAAGTTCTTTTGCAAAAATATCCAAGTTTGAATGTGGACAAAAACGCTTTGGATGTAATCTATGAGACAGTCATGCAAGAGATGGCCGCAAAATTCCCACTGCAAAAGTTTTGGCTCAACGAAAAGAGCCGTCAGCTGGCATTTATCCAAAATTTTATTTCTTTGGAGATGGATTATAGAAAGTCCCATCCACAGACACAAACGGCGGGCTTAGAAGTTCCGCTCAGCGGTTACATCACGAGCGAGGCCCAGCAGATTATGCTGACCCCCGAGCCGCTGAGTGAAAAGTCGTTTTTGTTCTCGGGAAAAATTGACCGCGTGGATCGAGATACCCTGGGGCGCTATGCCATTATCGACTACAAGACGTCGAAAAGTGCAGGCCTTAAGGCTTTTTCCTCATGGCTTACGAATAGTCAATTTCAGATGACACTGTATGCGCAAGCCGTGGAGAGTGGTCTCGCCGAGTCCATACCTCCTGCGCCCGTGAAAGCCGCAGAGTATATTTTTTTAAAAGATAAAAAGCGAGGCTCGGGGTATATTCTTGAAACCGAAGAGAATGGTTTTATCGGCTTGGAAACAAAAGTAAAAACCGTTTCGGCAGAAAAAAAGTTGGAGCACGACGAGCAGTTTTCGGCGCTGATTTCTCAACACCTCGCTGCCATTCAAAAAGGGGTCTTTCGACCTCAGCCAAAAGATGTAAAGATTTGTGAAACCTGTCATTGGAGTTCGACGTGCAGAGCGCCCCATCTTCGTTAAAAACTAAAGCCATCCGCGCCGGCGCTGGAGCCGGTAAGACTTACAACCTCACTCGCGAAGTGATTACCCAAGCTCTCAGCTTTTTTGCTAAAGAGCAACGATGGCCGCGCTTCGTGGTGACAACGTTTACCAAAAAAGCCACGCAAGAACTCAGTGAGCGGTTGATGATCCTTTGTTTGCAGGAGTATCCGCAAGCCATGGATTTTATTTCCTCCAGTGGAGCTCTTAAAGTGAGTACGATCCACGGCGTTTTAGATGAGTTTTTAAAAGACCTCGGTCACCTGATCGAACTCAAAAGTGATTTTTCGTATCTCAGCGAAAGTGAAGCCCTGTTTTTATCCAAAAAAGTTCTCAAAGAAATCGTGGAGAAGGAACGGCCCGAAGTAAAAGAGCTCTTCGGTGCGTTTTCCTTTTTTCAACTGCATGGATTGCTGCGCGAAAGCTCTCGACGCGAGTTGGAAGGCTATCAACCCTTGGATTTCGCAACCAGCCAGGAAATGCTTAAGACGTTTCTTTCAAGTGTACAAAACCAGGTGCGAGATTTATTAGCCGCAGTTTCGCACTTCGAATTGCCGGAGCAGTGGAAAATCACTACGGCCCTGCTCGCACGCATCCAAAACTATCTGACAGTGAAGGAATGGGAAAAATCAGAGGAGGCCATTGCGTTGATTGATCAGCTGGATCTCCGCAAAGGGCTCAAACTTAAAAGTCATCCACACAGTGCCAAGGCCTATGACCTTTTAAAACCAGTGGTGGAAGATTTGCGTGAGCTTGATCATCCCGCCTATCAGCTTAAAACCATCGAAAACTTGGCGCGCTACAACGTTCTCTTCGCCAGTTTGCAAAAAATGTATCTTGAGCGCTTCAAAGCAGCAAAAAAACAAATGAGTCGAATTGAAATGGGGGACCTTGAGCTTTTTTCCTTTGAAATCGTCCAAAATAATAATGAAATCGTAAAACAATGGTCCCTTAAAAAAGACTACTGGTTTGTGGATGAATTCCAGGACACCAGTCCGTTGCAGATGAGCATTCTTCGTCAGTTGATAGGCAATCGCTCTTATTATTTGGTGGGGGATCCGCAGCAAAGTATTTATTTATTTCGAGGTGCGAGATCCGAAGTCTTTTTAGAGCAGTTTAAAAAAGTCGAGGCGAATAACGGAGAAATTCATTTGTTAGACCAAAACTACCGCTCCACGCCGTCTTTGCTTAGTTTTATCAATCGTTGGGTGACCGACCGAGAGGGTGATTTTTCACCCATGGTACCGGCGCTGGAACCTGTTGCCAACGACCAAGCGGATGTGACGTGTTTTGTGAGTGAATCTTCCGAAGACGAATTTCAATTTCTGCTTCAATCGGTGCGGGCGTTACAGGCCCGGGGAACGTCGCTCGAAAAAATAGCCATCCTTGTTCGTCGAAACCGTGATCTTGAAGACGTGGGACAATTTTTATCACAAAACGCGCTTCCGGTGCATTTGCATTCGTCGGGGCTTTTTTGGCAACGACGAGAAGTGCTTTCCGCGCTTAGCCTTTTTAAATTTTTGGTGCGGCCCTATGATAATGAAAATTTGATCACTCTTTTGCGTTGCCCAGTGATCCCGATCACCGATCAGGATCTTGTGGACGGTGTGCAAGCTGCCACAGACACCAGCCTTTGGCAGGCGCTCAAAAAAATTCATGCTGAGCTTGGTGCTGTACATTCGTTGCAGCAAGCGCTGGCCATGCAACAAACCCACGGCCTCGTGCATGCATTTGAAGTCGCTTTAAAAACACTTGGTTTTTTTGATCATCATCTCGAGATAGACCCCACGGGACGCAGCGAAGGCAATCTGTGGAAATTGGTCAATCTGATAAAAAATTTCGAACGAGAGCGCGGAGCTTCGTTCACGCAGTTTATCAATGATTGTGAAAGAGCTGTGCTTTACGAATCTTCTGTAGACTCACCGGGGTCCATCGAAAAAAACAAAATCAACGTCATGACCGTGCACGCGTCCAAGGGTTTACAGTTTGACCACGTATTTTTGCCGCTTTTGTCCATTAAACCGTATAGAGAAAATCAACTGAGCTTTGCGGTGGATGAGAAACATAATATTTGGTCCATTCGCGCACCCGCAGACGAGTCTGAAACCAAATCTTCCGCATCGATGTTTGAGCGTTCGGTTTTAAAAGAAACCCATGGTCGTCAAGATCAGGAAGACTTGCGAGTGCTGTACGTGGCGATTACTCGGGCCAAACAGCGACTGTACCTTTCATGGTCCACGCCCGTGGCGAAAAATTCTTGGGCCCAAAGTTTTCAATTTTTAGTGGATGCAGAAAAAGAGACTTCTTACAAAGTAGATTTTTCCACCCTCAATAAAGACGGCGCTCCGTCGGAGATTTTTTCGAAAGCAGCGATGACAGACGTTCGCGCTCTCTATCGAGAGATCAAATGGGATGAGCTTAAAATCCAATCGCAAGCGGTGACCAAAATGGTTTCGCAGCAGCAGAAGAGCTACAAAGCGGCTTATATTAAAAAGCAGCAGGGCATATTATTCCATAAGCTCGTAGAAATTATCAAATACCCGGTGCCGAAGAACATTCCGCAACTTCTTGAGACCTGGTTTGGTTCGCAGCAAGAAGACGTTGTTAATGCCCTTAATTATATTTTGGCACTGCAAGAACCTCCGCTCGTAGCTCTGATGAAAGCTGGAAAAGTGGAGTGGGCCTTTCGCTTTAAAAAAGCGGGACAGACCTTTGACGGCCAAGTGGATTTGTGGGCCGTTTACGACGGCACACTGTGGATCATCGATTATAAGTCGGGCGAACGGATCTTGCTCGACAAAGCGTTTGCGCAGTTGCAAGTCTACGCCGAGGCCATCGTTTCGCATCTTGATTGGAAGGGCCCAGTTCGAGCAGCCGTTGTCTATCCGTTCTTAAAAACCAGTTTTGTTCGCAATCTAGCAGCGCAGTCTGTCCTTGAGACCAGTCAGTCTTTGTAGACACCTTTTGTTCTTTCAAAAGACGGTATACACTTTCCTTAATATTAAAAAGGAGTCCAAATGAGTAAAATTTTTTTATTATTAAGTGCAGCCATTCTTTTAGTAAGCTGCGCGCATCATCGCGATGTTCGTCCTTCTTCGGATGGCGAGCACAAAGTCGTTGTACAGTCGGAAGACACGCACGATGGATCACGAGACGCCATTGCTCAAGCCAATCATTTTTGTAAAGAGCAGGGAAAGATGGCGGTGTTTATTAATGAAAACCAAAAATACACGGGAAGCATGGACGAAAGCACCTACAAAACGGCTAAAACCGTGAGCAAGGTGGCAGGTGCTGCTGGTGGCGCGGCTTGGGTCTTCGGGCGAAAAAGCGGCGTTAAAGACACCGGAGCTGTTGTCGGAATGGGTAGCGGCATCGCCGACCAAGCGTTGGGCAATGGTTACACTGTGGATATGAAATTTAAGTGTCAGTAGTTAGGGGTTTCTTAGGGAAACCCCTCTTTAAATAGAGGTGTGTTCTTCCTAGAAATAAGCGCGGAGGCCGATGGAGTAGTTGGTGCCGCCGAGCTGGGAGAGGTCTTTTAATACCGAGATATGATTTCTTCGCTCGGCATTGAAAAGATTGTTTACGCGAGCAAACACCGAGTACTGCTTTGTATCCATGGAATATTTGTACAAAACTCCCATATTGAATTGAGTGTAACCATCGGTGGCCAATTCGTTGGGCGCCGTTTTTGTTTGTTCAAAGACGTGTTGCACTTCGACGTCACCGGTCGTGTTTCCCAGAGTGTGCGAAACCAGCAGGGAGGCTCGCGGAGGCGTCATCCTTGGAAGGTAATCTCCGGTTGCGGTATTTTTACCGCGGAGATAATCAGCTTTGATAAAAACATCCGTGCGCCCTGGAAAAATCTGCACCGCCGATTCCAGTCGTGAGTCCAACTCCACTCCTAAAATTTCTGCGTTTTGCTTGCGATAGCTGTAAATGGGCAAGTCATCGGGGCTATCTCCCGCGGTTCCGCTGCTGTCGGTGTCGTCAAAAGTTCCGGTGGGGGAGAGGGCAATAAAGTCTTTAAATTTTTGCCCAAAGAAAGTGAGAGAGGTTGCGAAGGACTCTTTTTTGTAGCGCAGCGAAAGTTCCACCGCGGTGGCTTTTTCTTTGTCCAGATTGGAGTCGCCCACTTGGTAAGTAAAGGTGGCCACGTGGGCGCCGTTGGCAAACAGCTCTTGGTAGTTGGGAGCTCGCTCGTTGTAGGAAAGTTGCGAGCCCAACGAAAGCGTTGAGCTCAGTTGGTAGACGTGACCTGTTGCAATGCTGCCGAGAAAGTAATTCTTATCATCGGACTGCGGAAACCGACTGTCCGCGATGGATTTGATGCGATTCGATTCAGCGCGAAGACCAATGTTGTATTTTGATTTTTCAAACTCCCACTGCTCAAACACAAACGCGGCTTGGGCAGAGTTTTCGGTTTTTGGCAAGAAGGCCTCATCCCCAAGGGCGCTAAAGTTAAAAATATTGGATTGCAAACCATAGAGACCATTTAAAGATCCCGATTTATTCTGCACAAACTCGAGCCGAGACTCATTGCCGCTGTTTTTAAAAATTGTCCCCACAGCTCCTGATTCCACCTCTTGATGTTTGTAAATCGATTGCGCCGATTTAAACTGAATTTTTTTGGCAAAGCCGATGTTTTTAAATTCGCTACTCAAATCAAACCGTGATTGCTCCATGGCGATTTGCACTTCGGGTTCGGCCACAACGCCGTAATCGCTGGAGTAGGTCGATAGAGAAACCCCAATGATTTTATTTTCGCCAACATAGGTTGTGCCGATAGCTCCCGAGCGCGATTGATTGCCGCTGTTTAATTGTTTGTCGCGCACCTCTTGATTGGCGGGCAATGGATCTAACGCCCGCAGGCGATCCGAACGTGCGAACCCATTTATTTTTACATCCTGATTGTCGCGAAAATTTCCATCCAAATGATGCATCCATCTTGCAACACCGTAGTCGGCTTTAAAACCTACGGTTTTCCCGTTATCAATGGAGCTCAACTGGGTGTCGGCGGCGCCATGGAACCCTTCCTCAAACTGACTATGAGTGCGATTGGTTAGAATATTGACCACGCCCCCAATGGCCGAGGAGCCATAGAGCAAACTCAAAGGGCCTCTAACAATTTCAACACCATCCATCAACAGGGGATCAATAGACACGGCGTGATCTTGACTGGCTCCCGAGGCATCTAAAATCCCTAAACCATTTTGTAAAATACGCACGCGATCGCCATCCAGTCCGCGAATCACCGGTCGACTGGCATTGGGGCCATAACTGGTGCTCGAAACTCCCACTTCGTTTTTTAAAGTTTCGCCAAGTGAGGTGGCGCGCACGCGCAGCAAATCGTCACCCGATAAAGTTGTCACGTTTTGTACACTTTCAAAAAGCGTACTTTGATCTTCCTCATCCAAAACAATAATACGTCCCAGCTTATGGTGATGACTTGGGTCATCGTCGGCAAATGATGCCGAAACGCTCACAGCGATAAAAAATGAAAGTGAAACCCGCAACATAAAACTCCTTAATTCGAAAGCGGAATATGAATCAAAGTTTTATCAAATGCAACATTGTTGCATTTGATAAAACGCAGTGGGTCAGTACGGATCTGAAATATTTACTTATGGAGCCCTATGGCTCGTAATCATGAGATGGAGGCGGCCATGGATGAAAGTGATTTCGAAGGTACACTAGTCTTAGAAAAACTCGCCGAGATCGGAAAAGTCGACGCTTTTTACGAAGCCATAGATTCGGATGATTTTGCCAAAGCCAAAAAGCTGATGCTCATGGCAAAAATCGACGCCGAAACCATCGCCATTGTCTTAAAGAAAATGGCCACATCGGACCAAAATCATTGAGTCGTTCAAATTGTGGCGAAGATCTAGTCGAATTAAAAAATAGCTTCAATTACACTTAATTTATGGGCTTCGTGTTTTTTCTTTTCATTCACGTATTGCAAGTATCTGCCCCATTTAGAAGTCGACGATTGCTACAATGGAGTTACCGCATCGTCAAAAGAAAAAACCCAAGCTTTAAGAATTCTTGCGCGGCTTGCAAACAGTCGCAAAAAGTAAGTCTGTATCATGACGGTATGGTCTACCTGCATGATACCGAGCACTTGCTGTTTTTGACTTCACCCTAAAGATACAGGGCAAATTTTCTAGACTTGTCGCCACAATTCTTTACCCTGAGAATAAAATAACAGGAGAACTGTCATGGTTATCTATATACTACCGTTATTCTTATTTTTTGCTGAGGCTGAGACAACAATAACATTACAGCCTGGCGCCCAGCAGGGTGAAAGTGGAGTTTTCACGCCCTACTTAGCTTGCATTAATGCTTATTCATTGGTCCGTGTAAATCTCGCAATGGGAGAAGGAATTCCTTTCGAACAACGATCAGCTATTTTTCATGGAGAACGCGGTGTTTACCTTGTAGAGCCGAACCGAGCAACGGTGGACAATGTTCCACTATACACCCCCCCTCCCGGCGAGGGTAAGCCGGAATATCCCCTCGCTTACCAAGAGGTTGGAAGAACCGAAATGACCTATCTTCATACGTATATAGATTCTGTAACTGGCAGAACAGATGGAGCTGGTGGGGGATGGGGAGAAGAATTTCGCAATGTCGAGGGCAATCGAGATACCCCATTTTTTGCAATCGGGAAAGAAAGCAGTCGCCTCAGCAATGCGGATGCGATTCAAGCCATCACGCGCGAAGCTGTACCTTCAATCCAAGGGATGAATGAATCCCTTGCGAGGGAGAGAGATTTTCGTAACCGTCTTTATGGTGCTGCGAAAGGCGAACAGTGGTATAAAGAAGACTTAGAGCAAGCGAAATCGTCTCTGTGCGCGTGTGCAAAAACAAATCAGGCAGAAATTGCAGCGGCGGCTATTCAAGAAGCGTCTGAACTTTCTTTGGACATCTCAGCCTGCGGAGAAGCACTTGTTTCGAAGAATGAGTATTTCAAATTTTTTTACAAATTAGCGTTTCCCGAAGCCTCAGCTAGAATACACCAAATTAAGTCTATGACTTCGGCAAACAAATTGCAGTTTGCGAATGAAGTGAAAGGTCTGATCCCTGTTAAGGGACGCTTAAAGGTTTGTAGTGGAAAAGCAAGTTACCATTTTAATTTGAGATCGGGACAGTTGTTGAGCAAAGGAACTGATTGTACACTTCAGGAAATAGGGTCATCAAGTAAAGTGGTCACTTTGAAAAACATCACTGCTCGAGCCGAGAAAAAGACTGTCATGGTTTCAACTAAAAAATAATTTTCGCTTTTTTGCTAATGTCGTATTTGTCAGTAGCTTTTTACTTCGGAACAAACTCCACTGAGCGTGTACCAAGCGGGCCGGTGATGGTGAGTTTGAGTTTTTGCCCTTCCACAGAAGCCAGGGCCACAGGGAACTCCACGTTATAGGCTGTGGTGAAACGATTGTGACTTGGATAAAGAGTCATCAGTTCCGTAGGATTGGTGCGAACGCGTTTCGCGGTTCCCGTGTAGCGACCGTTTGGTGTTTCTAGGTAAAGGGCCCAAATAGTTTTCGGCGTGGAAAGATTATCGTTGCGACGATCGGGAGTGTAAAAACTCATAAACACTTTGGTCATCGAAGCATTGTCTGCTTGCATGCTTCCGAGCTCTTGTTGTTTTTTGATGTCATCCCAAAGGTATAAAGCGGCTTTGCGATCGATAACGGCATTTTGAATAATGGTGTTCATCAAGGTGGATCGAAAGTTAAAATGATTGTAAGCGCCGACATATTCCACGTCTCCGGCGCTATAGGATTCGATGACTTTAATGTAATCGTCGGGCGTCGCAGGAGTTTCGGTGGCGCAGGAAACGACGAAGAGAGTTAGGACGAGGCTTAAAAAAGTAAAAAAGATATTTTTCATATATTGAATCCTCTTAAAAAAGCGAGGAAGTCGTCAATGACTTCTTGTTTATTGGTGTCGTTAAAAATTTCGTGGAAGCTTTCTGGGTAAATTTTAAGTGTTTTTTGCGCAGAGCCGATTTTTGCAAAAATTTCCTGGGTTGCCAAAACGTCCACGATTTTATCCTGCCCAGCCGCTTGAATTAAAAGCGGTGCGGTGAATTCGTGGGCTCGTATGTTCGCACTCTCCATGGCTTCCAAAATTCCAAGATATAGCGGCGCCGAAAATTTTGTGTGGCGTAATGGATCTTTGGAATAGATTTTAACCAGCTCCGCATCGCGGGTGAGTTCTGCGTAGTTAATTTGGTGGGGAATGGTCAATTTAGGGGCCACATGCATCAAGACTCGCGCGGCCTGATCTTTGATAAACGGCACTTGCACCTTCACGCCAAACGCGGGTGAGCTCAGGATGTAGGCTTTCACCGGGGCTGTGGGATGAGCCAGGGCAAACTGAAATACAATCATTCCGCCCATGGAATGTCCCAGCAAGAAAATTGGAATTTTGCCATCGGTGTGACGTTGAACTTCGGCAAGAACTTCTTTTAAACGATCCGTGTATTCAGAAAACGACTTCACGTAACCGCGCTGTCCATAGGACTTTCCATGGCCCGGTAAATCCCAGGCCCACACATCGAGATGATTTTGCGCCAAAGTTTCGGCAGCGTGATGATAGCATTCCGAATGCTCGGCCACGCCGTGAGTCACTAGGATAATGGCTTTTGGAGGACCGGTTGGTTTCCAGCGTTGAAGATAAATGGGTTCGCTGTCAGAGGGGCATTTGAATAGAATTTCGGAACGCTGTGACATAGAGGCAAGACTATAACAGACATGGCCAATGGGCAACCTAGACCTTTGTCTAATGCCGGGGAGAGAGCCTTTTGTTGATTAACAAAAAAGCATAGGATGAAGAGGAGTTTGACTGAAGACTCGGGGGACTATGAACGCACGTTTAAAATATTTAGTTTTTTTGGGTTTTTTCCTCACAGGATCTTTTCTGATTGTGACCTGGAAATCCTTTGATATCTTTTCCAAAAAATACGCTCAAACTTACCAAAATATGCAAATTCAGGATTTGGAAAAACAGGCTGTCATCGTACAAAGTCAGTTTGATAATTTGCAAAAAATATTAAGTGCGCA
>JAYUKO010000133.1:0-16324 GCA_043764415.1 Bdellovibrionales bacterium
TTGTGCTCTGACAAAATATCGTAAACTTTACTCTCTGATAAAAATGCAACATTTGCATCCACCATCTGCCATGTAAACTTACGATACCCAATGTCAGGATACATATCGCGGTACGCAAGCACCGCCGATACTTCATCAGCCCGAATTGCAACAGAGCTGAAAACCTTGTTCTTTTCCGGCGCCATCTTTGCTGTATTTTGCTAGTCATAAAACGTCGACTTTTTGATGCCAAACATCTCCAAAATCTTTTCTAATTGAAGTTCCGTACAGATTTGAAGTCTAGAAATGTCAGCAGCAACCTCGCTGCGCAAATGCCTCGGCAATTCTACAGAAGCCCCGAGACCCCAAGACTTTTTTTTAATTCGATGTTTTCTTGCACAATTTCCGTGGTTGCTGACTGCATTTTCTGGATTTTTCGCTCTTGCTCTTCAATTTTACGGAGCTCAGCTTTCGTGGGACCATCATCAGATTTTTTGAAGTTTTCCAATGCGCCTTTCAAAAACTTCTCCTGCCACTTATAAAAGTTCCCAGCGCTAATATCATATTTTTTGCAAATCTCAGTGATTGAGGTTTTTGTGGTCATTTGCTCTTTAACAATTTTATACTTCTGGTCTGGCGAAAACTTACGACGTTGTTTATCCTGTTCTTGTTCCATATTGATCACTCCTTTGACGCAATACTTGGATTAAATCATATCTTAAATGATTGCGTCAAAAGTACGGTTAACAAAAAAGCGGGACACTAGATGAGGCGAACCCACTTATTGAGTGGATGCTAAACCAGCCAACTAATTCAATCGGACATTTTGATCTGTTAAAAAAAGCAAACTCTATATACAAAGACCCGTTTGCTTCATTAGCAATTATTGGCAACCTTTTTGATGAAGAAAGATACGTCTGTGGCAATCGAAAGAGGGAGTGTGTTGTTGGTAATAAAATGAAACCTCTGTTACCGTCCGATCGGGTTGATGACATAGGATATAATTATAGATTCTGGGCAAACCTCAATGTTGTTTTGACAGACTCTGCAAATCTCGCAAGGGGCGCAAACTTTGCCTCTGAGTGGTTAAGACAGAAAGACCATGGTGATTACTCCGCGAATGAAGTTGGTATTCAACAGGGACTTTCGGTTGTTAAACACACAAGAGCTCTTTTAGGTAGGTTCACGCCAACACGCCCCACAAACACCTTGAATTGCAGCTTTTAAAACCACTTCATTCTGAAGCAGATCCTGTAACGAAAGCCTCTAGAGATATTTTCTAGGGGCTTTTTTGTTTTTTTAAGCACGTCGAGCGAATACAAGTCGGTGCTATTCGATCCAACACCCTTCTATATTTGATTTAAAATCGAATATCCAAGCGCCTATGACTTTTATTGACATCTTAAAGTATAGTATAATATAGTGTAAATCACTATGGCGACGTTTAGGTTCATTCAGTGGTTAGTAGATTGGATAGAAAACCAAACTCACTTTGCGTTTGATTGGGACTTGGGCAATAGAACCAAGAACGTTATCAAGCATGGGATTACAGTCAGTGAAGCAGAGTCCGTATTTGAGCAGATTGAAGCCATAAGAATATTGGGTGAACAGGTTAGCCCCACAACGAACGAACCAAGATATGGGATGCTCGGGCTAACCAGCGGTCTAAAACACATTTTTCTCTGTTTTACGATTCGAGGTACAGGGATACGCATCATCCATGTGAGAAAAATGAATAAAAAGGAACGGAGGCTCTATGCGCAGTTATGTAAAGAATGAAAAAGGCTACGGAAAAGTAAAATTCAACGCCAAGGCCGTTAAAGATGCTTATTCGAAGGCAAAAACTAAGAAAAAGCATCCTACGAGCGTGAATTTACCAGAAGAGGTAATTACGGAGCTTAAAGCCTTGGCTTTAAAAATGGACGTTCCTTATCAAACCCTGATGCGTAAATTCATCCTTGAAGGGTTGGCAAAGCTCAAAGTAGCGTAGTTGCGCTATTTTCTTCTTGGCCTCAAATCTATTTTATGGTCTGTTCCTACTGTCATAGGCACAGGCGTGACTATGGGATGACCTCCACCATTTTGAATACAACGTATTCACTTTGAATATTTTGTTGTTACTGTTTCAGTTTGCGAAACTCGCTATCTGAAGCGAACAACTGAGAGTCTAAAAATAAGCCTCAGGGCGTCTTAGAGCTCGATCTGCATTCCAATTTCCACAACCCGGTCTTTTGGAAGCTGAAAGTAATCGGTTGCTGAAATTTCATTTCGCGAAATGAGGCTAAATATTTTTTCGCGCCAAATAGCCATACCAGGTCTGTCCGTCGCAAACAGACTTTGTCGTCCAATGATGTAACTGATCTTGCTATGATCCACTTCAATGGCCCCGAACTTGAGGTCGCGAATATCCCGCGGTACATCGGGAAGCTCCAAGTATCCGTAATGTAATGTCACATGGAATTTGCGGTCCCCAAAATCGACGACCTTCGAGCGCTCCGCTGCATCTACGATCGGATGTTTACTAATCGAAACAGATAAAAATATTAAATTTCGGTGGATCGTCTTAAAATGCTCATAGGTATGCACGAGCGAGTAGGGCGCAAGAGTTAAGCTTCGGTTTAAATAGACAGCAGTTCCGTCGATGCGATTTGGGTTTTCCGTATCGAGATCGCTGAGAAATTTATCAAGCGGGATCATTTTTTCGGCCATTCTTAACGCCAGAAGCTTACGCCCCGAATACCAAGTTGTCATAATTGTAAAACCCACCATTCCCACCAAAAGTGGAAACCAGCCGCCTTCGAAGATTTTTAAAAGATTGGCGCCCCAAAACCCCAGATCAATAATTAAGAAAAAACCGCACAAGGCTCCTGCAACAACCCGACTCCATCCCCATTTTTCACGGGCGACAACGTAAAACAGAATTGTTGTAATCACCATCGTCGTCGTCACCGCAAGCCCGTAGGCCGATGCCAGATTGCTTGATGTTTTGAAGGCGAAAACTAAACCGATCGCTCCGATCATCAAAAAACGACTCATATTCTTAACGTAGATTTGTCCCGATTCTTTTTCAGACGTATGCGAAATGTGCAACCGAGGGGAATATTTATGCTGAACCGCCTGCATGGTGATTGAGAAGACGCCCGTGATCAAAGCTTGCGAGGCGATAGTCGTAGCTAGCGCAGCA
This sequence comes from Bdellovibrionales bacterium, assembly GCA_043764415.1. GTDB lineage: Bacteria > Bdellovibrionota > Bdellovibrionia > Bdellovibrionales > JAGQZY01 > JANPLN01. The sequence goes on from JAYUKO010000133.1 coordinate 3,164, forward strand.
AGGATCACCAAAGGATAAAGGGCCCACGTCGGCGCCAGTAAAAAAAACGGATTTTCAATGGCTTCAGGCGATCTTAAAAGGAGCGCACCCTGACCAAAATAATTCAAGGTCAACGCGGGCAAGGCTACCAAAAACCAAGCTTGCGTTATGGGCTGTCTACCAAAGTGCCCAAGATCTGAATAAAGCGCTTCGCCCCCCGTCACCACAAGAAACACCGAGCCGAGAGCAATGAATCCATACCACATATTCGTTTGAAAAAACGAAAAGACGTAGATTGGATTGAGCGCTTTTAGTATTTCTGGTGTCTGAAAGATACTGTTTAAACCTAAAATCGCTATGACAATAAACCAAGCTAAAGTGACGGGGCCAAATATTTTTCCAACCGCGCTTGTTCCATGCTTCTGAATAGAAAAAAGTCCAATCAAGATTCCTACGGTCACCCACGTCACATAGGGCTGGAAAACAGGTGTAATCAAACTCAGTCCCTCAACAGCACTCAGGATGGAAATTGCCGGTGTGATCATTCCATCGCCATACAGCAGAGCCGTTCCGAACAATCCAAGCATGATCAACAACTTTCTTCCCTTGGAAAATCGCTTGGACTCGTCGGTTGTTGAATCATCGTCAGATCCATCGTCCGAAGCTGATGGCGTAATGAGAGATGTGAGGGCCAGAATCCCGCCCTCACCTTTATCGTCTGCCCGAAGAATAAATCCTAAATATTTAAACGAGATCACCAGCATCAGCGACCAAAATATAAGCGATAAAAGCCCCATCACGTTTTGTGGGTCTGCAAGCATATGATGGCCGGGATGAAAAGCTTCTTTGAGCGCATAGAGTGGGCTTGTTCCGATATCCCCGTAAACAACTCCAAGGGCAGCGAGTGCGACGACATATTTATAAGACGGTGTATTCGATTTTAATTGAGACAATTTCATTCCTCGCAGAGGTTTAAGGTTATTTTTTTAAACGGGCGCGCATGATTTGCGCCTTGCTTACATTTTTAGGGTCTAAACGATAGCCCTCCATCTGGAGGTGCTTGATGATTTCCTGCGCGAGCTTTTTGTGATCGCTCGCAAAGAGATTTTGAATGTTTCGAACAGTTTCTAGCTCTTTGTGCAGATGAGCTTTTTCAAGCCTTTCTATTTCGTCTTCGAGCCGAGTTGAAGTGTTGCGCTCGAATTCAATTTCAAGCTCCACACTCTCTTCGGCCTTGGAAAGATCGAAACGCTTTAAATCGCTTTCCCATTTTGCTGAGGGTGGTAACAAAGTTCCTCGGTACCGATCTATCGTTACAATAAAAGCATTTTTGGGATTAGGTCCGCTGCCCCAGGGAGTCACCAAATTAAGATGGAACCTGTGCCGCCGAGCTAAAATGAGAACTTTGGGAATGAGTTGCACCGAGACCAAGTCTTGATTCACCAAACGCACATTTTGCGCAATGCTATGTGCCGGAGTGTGCACATTCGAATCAAACCGTCCGGTTTTGATAGTTTCGAAAAAGAAAGGTAATAAAAGGCGCGCCTTCCCTTCATCGTAAAAATTTTTAATGGGATGGGCGTCTTTTGCAAATTCCATTCGCGACTCTTGGACTTCGCTAAAGCCCTCGCCTTTTTCGGCGCGACCCACTTTACTTTGGATTTCTACACGCGTGGGCATGGACTCACGACTGAAAGACCCTTTTAAATGCTCGCGATAGGAATGGTTACTGTCCCAGCGCCACCGAAGACGAAGCGCGCTATTTTTGCTATCGAGGAGATCATCGGGCGTGTCGAAGTAAATGTCGCGAAATACAAAGGTGTCTTCTGACGTCGTAATAAAATAAGTTTGTTTGTAATGCGCGGGCGCCTGCCAGCCTTCTTCTTGGACAATCTTGAGGAGAATGTCGTTGAGCTTTGTGTTCAACTCAAGAGGGCGCTCATGGTGCGGCACTTCGATAGCAATTTTATATTCCTTTTCTTCGCGCGGAGGAGTGCCAATGATGTCTTGGGTAGCTGCGACTTCGGCGACAAAAAAAGTGGTTCTGAGAAATCTTTCGTACAGACCGAAAAGCCCGGAAGTTAATAAGAAAAGCAGACCTAAAGTGAAAAGGAGCTTCTTCACGAGAGCTCTTCGGCCTTACAGGGTAAAATTTCGATTTGCACCACACCTGCCAGCTTGTTCATGGTGTCCATCACGTTTTTAATGTCCACACTTTGCTTGGTTGTCAAATGATAAAAATATTCAAACGAATTGAGCGCTGGGCGCAGGGCTTTGGTGAACTCGCAGACAATACTTTGCGATTTCAAAAAATTTTCCACCTCCAGCATCTTGTCTTCGCTATCCACTGCAACCTTGATGATAAAATAATTATTTTTCTGGATTGAAAAAAAGCGAAAGAGCTGTTGGACCGAAAGTATAAAGAGCGTGCAAAAAACCGCAATTTTCACGGCGCCGGCACCACAAGCGATGCCAATGCCAATACATAAAAAGAGATGAACTGTATCGCGCACATCTTTAACGGGAGTTCGAAAGCGAATAATAGAAAGGGCGGCAAAAAGTCCCAATGCATAAAAGATGTTAGCACTCAAGACGAGCAAAATCATGGTTATAACCAGACTGAGAGTCACTCCTCCAAAAAGCAGTGACTCTGTCATTTTACGATTTCGGGGCCCCCAAAAAGAAATAGCGCCCGCGCAGGATGAGAGCAAGAGCGCCACCGACATTCGGGTGAACAAATCTAAAAGATCGAATTGTTCAAAGTTGATTCCAGCTTGGTTCAAAAAATTCATAGAAACGTTCCTTTGGTTTTGTGGTGTTCGCTGCGGGTTAAGACGGAGGCTTGCAGAGCGGAGTAACATTCGAAATATTTTGAAAATCCAATTCTTTCGAGTTGCAACTCGGCCAGAAGCAGATCAAGCCACGAAGGGACTTGATCGGTAAACTTTAATTCTAAAATATCTGCAGCTCCGCCAAAGGCCACCGACCTCTGTGGAACGCCGTCTCCGTTTGCCGGAAAAAATCGTCCACGTAGGGACTGGTCGATGGTAAGTCGCAGGCCAGAACCATTCGGACACACATAGGCCTTCCGTTGAAAGTGCACCCACAAAATCGGCTGGAGATGAAATCGGTGATAATTATACAGAAAGTCGCAGGCATCGGTCGACGTGGGCTTAAGATCGTCGAAGAAGCGCGATAGCGCCTCCAGACTGCCGCCAAATGGGGCGCGTTGGTTCGCAATGGCATGACGGGATTTGCTCGAAAAAGAACCGTTTTTACTTTTGACCTCTAAAAAAATAGGAGTTGGCTTATTATCGTAAAAACGGATGCGAAATTTTTGTTTAATGAGGTCGCCGTTGGATTTTTGTGAGAGGCACATCAGATCGGGCGAATCAAAATACAGGCTGGAGACGTCATAGCCCAGCGACGACGCCATGGCGGTGTCCTCCACCATGAATGTCTTTAAATAATTAGACAACACTTTTTGACCTGATACGTTGATAAAATACTTTAATTCCTGACGCATCATGGGAGCGTTTTTACATTTCAATATCATGAGGGTTAAAGTATTAAAATCGGACAGTATGAAGTCAAGTCACATCAACAACGGGGAGCGGATGCGATATCGAAATTTGCTATTCATTCACTTAATATTTTTAATCCTGCTTTTAAATACAAGCTGTTTAAATAAAACGACGGCCCCATCGCAAGCACGTTGGGTCCCCACGCTCTTTAGCACTGAACAGAGGGGTGTTGTTTACCGCAAAACAGGTTCTGACTTTGATGGTGTCATCAGAGTTGACTGCTCTTTCTATGATAAAGCGGGAAAAGTTCTGTTAAAATTCGACACGTCACACTGTTCGTTGTTGAGCGAACAAGGCTTGATTGTCTCTCGAGGGAAAGAGGCGATCTCTGTGCAAAAATTAAATAAAACGGTGGTTTGGGAAAAACCACAATTTGGGCATCACGATTTGTACGTATCACCAAAAAATAAAAGGATTGTTTCGGTGGTTCGCAATAAAAATCTGTCAGGCCGCGATGAGATTTGGCACGATGGGGTGCGCGTTTACAGCCCCGAGGGCCAGCTTCTTTTTTCGTGGGACACTGCGGACCATATCGAGGAAATACAACAGCTGCTTTCCAGCTCCAAAGAATCCATCGCAAAAAGATATTATATTGACGACGATGCACGAAAAATTGGAATCAAAATCAATTCAGCTTCGTTATTGGAAGATCATCCTCAGCAGCAGGATTTTAAAGAGTTCAGCGATGATAATGTGATCTTGAGCTTAAACCAGCTCTCGCTGATCTTGATCGTTGATTTTAAAACCCAAAAGATTGTTTGGAGCTATAAACTCAACGATGATTTTGGCTATGGCGTGCACGCCGTTCGGCCATTAAAAAATGGACGGTTTTTATTTTTTGACAACCGTTCGATCTTCAATGGCCTTCCAATCAAAGCCAAAGCCCTTCCGCAAGTGGTGGAGCTTGATCCCATTACGAAAAAGCGAATCTGGGTGTACCCGTACGAAAAAGAACGAGCAATCCTATCCGAAAATGGTTGCTCCGCTCACGAGATGCCAAATGGTCACATCCTGATTAGTTATGAGGAAAACCACAGCGTGGTGGAAGTGACTCGAAGTGGAGAAATCGTTTGGGAATGGTTCCCCTACCTATTAGAAGCTGAGGGCGCACGCTCCCCGATTGTTCATGCCGAAGCGATGACCTGGGATGAATTCAATCAATTTTTAAAAACTGCGAAATAAAAAATGAGCCGTATCTAGCTCGGAGCCTCAAATTTGCAGAAACTCATCACTGGCTTTTCAATTAGAAACTTCTAAAAACACATTTTATATAAAAACTTTTCTCTGTGTAGTCTTCGAAAATTAGAACTTGCCCATCGAAGGTTGTTTGAGCTGCGCTTACGAGTTTTCCGTTTGAATCGTATTTCGCAATATAAATTGTCGAAAAGTTTTCTTTAACCTTCGTAAATCGAACAATCAAATTGTAATGATAGTTTTTCGATTTATAAATTGGAAGCACCTTCTCAAGATAGGCGACCTTGCCAAAGGCATCGAGCCCATCTGCTAGACCTGATTCGTTTTCTTTTATTTCTGCATCGCGATCCAGCGTCTCAACTTCGTCAGTCGTCGAACATCTTATTTGCAAGGTCACTTCTGGGCGATTTTCGAAATTAGCTGGGGGCGCACTTTTTAAAAGATCATCTTCCAATGGACTATAACTGGCAAAACTTTGATTTAAAAAAAGAAATACTGCCAATATCGAAATTAGTTTCATTGGTTCTCCATGAAAAAAAAAGATTTAGCATTTGCCACTGAGGAGATCAACGCACCAGCCCACAACGGTAAAGAATACATATCATTCACCTACGTCTCGCGTGTCGTCCGTATGTACCTACTCGTCGTCATACTGGTCATCAATACTCGGTCGACGAAACTGTTGCAGATCTTCATCGATACGCGATATCAGCGCCGTGAGCATTTCTTCTTCCTGTTCACGGCTGGGGCGTCTTGCCGGCTGGCTCTCGTGCAAATAGGTCAACGTGGACCGAATGTCCAAACGAACAATCACCCAACGACCATTTACTTTCTTTGCTGTCATCTCATAGCCTTGAATGTAAGGCAGTTTTAATAAATAGAGCTGATTGTGAGGGTCGTTTAACGCCACCGAAATAGCATCGACGTGGTGAATATTCCAGCTTTTACGAGCTTTTCCTGTTGGAAAAAAATAAATCTGCGAGGATTCGCCTGGGAGCTTTGTCACGACAGCCTTAACTCCGAAGGCTGTGGGATTTCTCCAGTCATAGTTGTGTACAAACAATTGATCCGCGTTACCCGGGGTTAGATATGGGTAAAGTGCGACCTCTCGATTTTTGGTGGTCGAGCGCACTAATTTATCTGATGGAAGATCTTTGTTTAAAAACAGCTCTTTGCATGTCAGCTCACTAACCGTCGCACTGGCATTCGCACACAAAAGTGTTAAAAAAATGAACACCCCTAAATATTTTATAGGACGAGAATGACGTGTCTGTGTTTGATTGGTTTTAGGCATTATGAAAAGATTCTTTTGCAAGAACGACACCGCGGCTTGTTACCAACTCATTGGATAATTATCAAAACGATCTGCATCCATTGTAGGGCTACGTCCCCGTCAGCACCTCTTGAATCGGCGTGTAGAAACGATTGCGGAGTGGATAGTTAGCCGCGTAGCCAGTGTATAAGCCAAAACCTTGGCCGTTGGCGGTGGCGAAGGCGTACTCCGACGGCTGAATGCCCATAAGGTTGAACAGCGTGATCATAAAGCCATTGTACGGATAGGCGTTGTCCACGTTGTTGGTGTCGCCTTGTGAAAACAGCGTGTAGTAGCGGCCCGAGCGGAGACGGCCGCCCATGTTGCCAATGAGAATCTGTTGAGAGTCGAAACCGCTGTGCCCACCGATGGTTCCGCCGGTGGCAATCATGCCCGTGATCATGTTTTCGATGTAGGTGCGACCGGTGTCGCCTTCCATTTGATCGAGCGGTGCCAGGAATTGATCGGCGATTTGGTTGCAGAAATGTCTCCACCACGCGCGGTAGGTGTACAGTTTAGTGGCATCTTTTTCGGCCTGAGTGCTTCCTTGATCTCCGTGGATGGCTTCGTGCACGTTTGCGATTCCGAGATTGGGAATCCACTGGGGATCGTGACCCTCTAGTAGCAACGAACCAAATTTTGTGATGCCGCAACGGAAAGCCAACGCTAAAAGATTTAAATACACGCGGTTGAACTCGAGGGGAGTTTGGCCAATGTCTCCTGGCGCCGCCGGGCGCGTGCAGGTGATTTGCTGCATGTTTTGCGAGAGGGACGCGTAATTGCGTTGGAGGTCAGAGATCAAATCCAAATGACTGGTCACGCGCTGGCGATCTTCGGAGGAGATGCGGCGATTGCCATTGAACGAGGTGTAGGAGCCCATCACGCGATTTAAAATATTGGACTTAAATTGATTGGTGAGATCCTGGGGCGGCGCTGTTCCACCGGTGAGGGAACCAAAAATATCTGTGTAAAAGTCTTGGATCTGATAGCCCTCGTAGACAGGTGGCTTTACAATGTTTCCGCCCACTTTGTGATTGTATTTGTTTTCGTAGCCCAAACTCACTCGAAGCGCTTTTCGAACACCCAAGGCGGTGCCCTGCGGATACAGGGAGGTGGAGTTTTCGAACACCTGATCGGCGGTGGGCATTCCGTAGTCCCCAGAGTTTCGCGACGATCCCACGGCGGATAAATACATATCTCCGTGGCAGCCGTTCCACCCGTCTTGGCGAAAGCCGCGCAGAATGGTGAGGTTGTTGGAATTTTTTAAGGACTCATAACGAGCATTGGACAGCGGGTACGAGTGGCTGACCACCGAGCCCATCTGGTTGAGCATGGTTTCGCGAAAGCCCAGGCTTCCCACAGGAGTTGTGGCTCTGCTTTTTTGTGGCCACAGTTCGTTGATGTTATCGTGCTCGAATAAAAAAAGCATCATTCGTCGCGGTGGTGTCGTCATCGCTTGTGCCAAGGCTTTCTCGGCGAACAAACTGGGAAGAAGTGGAAGGGCCAAAAGAGCTTTCCCGCTCCCCACTAAAAACTGACGCCGAGTTTTAGGACAAAAATAAATACTCATAGCTGCTCCCTAATAGTTCCAATATTTAAATCGATCCGACATGATAAATCTTTTCACCGCCGACTTCACAGTGCCGGGATCTTGGTTTGTTCCATAAAGTGTATTTACAGTTTCGTTCATATGACAGTTGTCAGAAGCCGAAGTCGGGCGGCGACTTTCGAAGGACTTTAAATGTTTTGCAAAACACAGCATGGCGCGATCGCTTCGACCCAGCTCCGTGGCAAGATCCATGGAGTTGGAATACTGAACCGTGCGCGTGCCAAGATCGGTGGACGACGACTGTGTCACCACCGGCACCTGTCCAACCACTGTGTTGCTACTATCATAAATAGATTCAACGGTGCGAAGCCGTCCGAGGGTATCGAAACCTTCAAAGGCATAACCCAAGGGGTTGATGCGACTGTGGCAACTCACACATGAGGTTCCAGCGGTTTCGGTATTTCTATGCGTGACTTCACGAGTGGAGAGGATAACTCCCGCAGGCAAATCCGGAAGCGCCGTGGGTGCGTTGGGAGGAGGAAGCCCCACACTCGAACATAAAACGTTTTCTAAAACCACTAAGCCCCGTTTGATAGGTGATGCTCGCAGACCTGATCGTTTTGTCAGGAAGGCGGCGCGATTTAAAAAACCACTTCGCTCTGCGGGCAATTGCACACTGCCGGTTGAGGACTCATAAATTTGCGCCAGCGACGCGTTTGATATTTGCGCGCGGCGTGAGGTTAAAAGCTGCGAGAAGGTGGAATTTTGCGTGACGATTTCGGAAAAAAAGTACTGATCAAGTTCGTCGATCATGGCGGTTTGCAGACCGCTCGTATTAATGCCTTCTAAGTAGGAGCTGGGAAAGGAAAAATTGCTAAAAATATCATAGCCATAGGATTCGCGAAACAGTCGTGAGAACACTTCGCGAGCGCGCGCAGAATTCATCAGGCGCTCGATTTGTTGGTCGAGAACTGTGCTGTTAAGAATTTCACCAGACGTTGCAAGATTGCGGAGCGTGGTATCTGGAAGCGTGCCAGTGATGAAATACGAAACTTTGGCGGCGAGCTCGTGGGCCGTGAGCTGGAGTGTGTTTGTGGTGGATGGAATTTGAATACCGCGATCGTAAACTTTGTAAAGGAAATCGGGAGACTGAAGAAGCCCTGTGATGGTCAGATGTAACTGATTTACTTTTGACAAAGAGGTGTCCCAAAAGCGTGTTGAAATACTTGTGACTTCGTCGGTGGCTAAAGGACGGCGAAAGGAAATGGCGCCAAACTCACGCACGAAGTATTGATGGCAGGCTTGCGAGAGTGTCGCTTGTGCTAAACAATTATTGGTGTTTGGGAACGTGCCCAAATTTGATGAATTGGCCACTAACGCCCCGACTCTGTAAGCGACGTCGAAGGTGGCAGTGACGATTCCTTGATTGATTAAAAACGATTGCTCTTTGCGCGTGTGATCGATTTCCAACACAATGTCTGACGGCATACGACCCAAGAGAGTGTTGAGTTCGCTGTCGTTTTTTAAGTTGGCGTCAAAGGAATCTAAAAGTGAAAAAACGGAATTTCGAAATTCCCGGTTATTTAATTTTTGCATGGGCGTTCGTAAACGCGTGCCGGGCTCGCAGGCAAAAATCAAACGGCTGTTTCCGTTATCAACAACATTTCCGCCTTGGGCTTGATTTCTTAGGGCCAGAGAAATAGCGCGCACCTGATCGATGTTGAGACCTGACAGGTGACTCATCTGCGAAATATTTTGCAGGGCCTGATTGATCTGTGCTTCTGTGCGGCCTAGCTTATCCGAAGTATCAAAGGGGCCATGGCACCCCGCACAGTTTCGGAGATAGAGAATTTTTCCTTGTTCAATTTGCTCATTGGTGTCAACGCTGGACAGGTTCATGGAGGACGTTGATGAGGACATTGAGTTTCCGCAGTTTTGAAACGGAATCGCACTGAGCCCGAAAAAAATTGTAAGTTTGAGAATGGATTTTGCTTTATAATTCATTGTCCCCCTCACAATCAACAGCTCTTAGTTTCTCATAAAAGATTACTAGATGTATATTTTATGGGAATAAAATTATTAAAATGATCCAGTCTGTTTCATTGAAAGTCTCATCATGTCTCAGATTGGGAATATTTTAAGTTCGTGCCAAACTCGACCGAAGACTAAGGATCGAATGTTCGACGCGATTTTGCGATTAGAAGTGACCCGTTCTTCGAGGACAGTATGAAGGCATATATAAAAATATTTCTAGCGACATCCATATTCTGGACCTTTAGCATTCTTACGTATGGAGCTCTGACAGATCCGATTTTTCACTACAAATACACAACACAGATTCAAGTTTTAATTGTTGCGATCTCTGGTTTAATTTTTGGAGTTATGAATATGACGGGATTTTGGTTTTTAAAACAAAAAACTCCAACTATTTCTGGGCTCAGTAATCCTCGGCAAAAAAAGATAGTGATTTTTGCTGGAAGGTTAGATGAGGCGATCGCGGTTTGTAAACAAGCACTCGAAAGCCTAAAAATTTTAGAAATCAAAAATAAAACGAGTCTGATGATAACTGGGAATACACCGCGGACTCTCTTTCAAATGGGAGAACACATCGAGATCCGATTTTCCTCTTTAACCAATGATCGCACTGAAATTTATATTTTGAGTAAACCTAGGCCAAACATTCCATTATTCGATTATGGAACAGGTCTGCACAATGTCACGGTCATCGAACAGGCGCTTAAAAAAGGTGCTCCTATCAAGACCCTTTCGTCTTAATCCCTTTTTTATTCAGCAGCGTGCGCACCATTTCCATTTTGTCGCCTTGGATTTCGATGGAGGCGGCTTTGCCGTCCATGGAATAGGTGCCGCCGGAGCCGCACTTTTTTTTGAGCTCGGAGGTGAGGTCTTTGAGGAAGGTTTCGTTCTTTGGCAGATCGTTGATGGCGGTTACGGTTTTGCCTCCCCGACCCGCTTTTTCGATGCGCAGGTAGGCGACGAAATTGTAGGTTTTGGATTGTGGGGATTTTACGTCTTGTGATTTTTCACATTTACACTCTGCGACCAGCTCTTTGCACTTTGCGCATTTTTTGTTCTGCGCGGGATCGGTAGAATAGACAAGGCGCGTATTTTTATCGCTCATTTAGTAGACCTTAGCACAATTGCGTTTTAAAATCTCCCCATGTTTGATAACGAAACTCTGCTAAAACTTGCGAATTGGAAAATGCCCTTTGGCAAATATAAAGGCTGGGCGTTAATTGATTTGCCGGAGCCCTACGTGGTGTGGTTTTACAAAGAGGGTTTCCCTGAGGGGGAACTGGGGCAGCTGTTAGGTCTACTTTATGAGATTAAACTCAATGGGCTGGAGCATTTGATCCAGCCGCTGAAAGATAGAAACTTTTAGTCGACGGGATTCTAGTTAGTCGACGCGAATAAAATTGCACAGTGTCGAACCAAAAGATTCGTAGTTATAAGTGATTCGCCCTTCACCCTGAACTTCTAAAATAACACGATCGTCCTTATAAGAACTTGGAATAAAGCCAAGCCCCCAAACAGATCTCTGCCGCTTTAACTTTCCTTGTTTATATACATGGCGCGTGTAGGTCACCGCCGTCATGCCGCTGCTTTCGGTGTAGTGGGACGTGTTAATTCCCGATATTATTTCGTTACGAACTACTTTTTCGTCATCCGCTAAAATGATTTGAACTTGTGTACCATTGACGATCAACTCAAGCGTTGGGATGTGGGAACAATAAAAATCGCTGGTCTCGGGCTCGAGCTGGTAGCTCCCCTGTTCGCTTTTTAAAGCGAGACCTTTTGCAAAAGCCTGAGTTGAAAAACTCAAAACAACAAGACTGAGTATCGATAGTGTGATTTTCATAATTCCTCCGTTAGTGGATTTGAAAGCAAGGTAACGGATGGGGCCTGTTGCCACAACCCCCAGGTGTTTACAGAATTGCTGTTTTATGTGCTAACCCCTTGTGCACGGGCTAAAAATTACCTAGTCTTAAGAAGATGACTTCAAAAAACGAGAAATTTTTTCGCATTTCCTTAAGCATTTTTGCACTCGAGACAGTAAAGGGCCACCTGGGCTGGAAAGTGACTGAGCTTGAAAAAAAATCCAAGGTCAGTCGGACACTGATCTATCGCTATTTTGGCAAAAATAAAGCCGAAATTTTTAAGCATGGATTGGAAACATTTTTAAACGAATTTTACGGTTTTGCCGACGATCTCAACGGCTCCTCCCGCTTTGCGGAAAAAATCGAAAGTGCACGGCGTTTGCTGAAAGAAAACAGAGATGCCGTGATTTTTTATCAAAAATGGCGCTTAACTGACTCGCCTATTAAAGACGTTTTTATTAAAACGGAAGAAAAGTTTAGAAAAAAACTTAAAAAAATGTTTCCGCATTTGAGCAGTGATGAAATTTTATTAGTACATGCCTGCATGCATGGGGTTGTGACTTCGCCCTTTTTGGAGCCTAAGGACGCTAAAAAAATATTTGAGGCCTTGGAACAAAAAGGTTTGTTTAAACCAAACTGATTTTTTTAAAACGTCCAGTGCAAAAAAGTTCCGGTGACTGCACCGAGAAAGTTATAGGCCATGTCGTTTTTATCGAAGCCGTTGTTGGGTTGTTGCGAGTCGCTAATCTCTTTGGCGAGCCCCGCCGTGAGGGCCACTCCCAAGGATCCCAGGGTGGATTTGGTTTTTGAATACCCGTAGGCGTCCATGGTTTGATAGGTCATGGCGGATAAACCCATGCTCACTCCAAAGTGCAGCTGTTTGTCAGTTTCCACGTCCTCGGGGGCTGCATTCCCTAAACTGCAAGCACAAATGATCAGTGTGGTTGTAAAAAGATGTTTCATGGTAAGCCCCCTGGTTTACAAGGTTATTGAGTGCAACTGGAGAGCCAGACTCAGACTAGTTACAGCTTAGCTATAGACGAGCTATTGCCGACATGACGTAAAAAGCTGTCGAAAGTTATGATCGCTGCCGATTCTGAAAACACCTTTTGGCGGTGATCCGACGGTAATCCGACGGTAATCCTAGGACAAGAAAGGGGCCCTCTAAAAGGGCCCCCCTACTCCTGACTCATTTTGAGACATATTAAGAAAAATACATTTGCCTCTGCTTCTGGGGGCCGAGATACTAATCGTCTGGAGGATTTAAATGAATTTTAAAACTATCAAGAAGATTGTTGCTATTACGTTGTCGGTGATGCTGTCGAATGTTCCACAGATCTTTGCCGCTGAGCAGGCTCAGGCCGAGGGAATGATTTCCACCATGACCTGGGTGGGCGAGCAAAATCGCCAACAAACCCTAGAGAAAGTGCAAACATTTTTGAGTCGCAGTGATGTGGGCGCACAGCTCGCACAAACTGGTTACTCTGCCGCGGAGGCCAAAGACCGCATGGCAAGTTTAAGCGATGCAGAACTTCAGAATTTGTCTGCCGAAATGGACAAAGCCACTTACGGTGGTGATGGCGTTGGTGGCATTTTAATCGTTGTGGTGCTTGTGTTGTTGATCATTTATCTTGCGAAGCGTATATA
>JAYUKO010000134.1:0-4472 GCA_043764415.1 Bdellovibrionales bacterium
CATGGAAGGGGCTCTCAAGTTGAAAGAACTGGCTTACATGCATGCAGAGGGCTACGCCGCCGGTGAAATGAAGCATGGGCCGCTGGCTTTGATTGATTCTACAATGTTAGTGGTGGTGATTTGTCCAAAGGATGCCCACTACGAAAAAACTCTGAGCAATCTGCAAGAGGCAAAAGCCCGAGGTGGAGTGATTGTTTCCATTGGTACGGGCGAAGATAAGAATTTGAAAGAGATGAGCCGAGAGTATTTATCGCTCCCAAAAAGCGACTGGATGGCTTCGGGAATTTTATCAGTGATACCTGTGCAATTGTTGGCTTATCATGTGGCGAACATTATGGGCTATGATGTGGACCAACCAAGGAACTTGGCTAAATCAGTTACTGTGGAATAACTTTTTATCTAGTTTCACTTTTTGAAAACCTGTCTTTTTAATACGCGGACTCCATGTCCTCGCTCGTTTCGGCTGCGCCGATCGCGTCACGCTAACGAGAGGTATTAAAAAGACAGGTTTTCAAAAAGTGAAGCTAGATAAAAAGTTACCGCGCAGAAAATAAATTACTTTTTAAGTTTCTTTTTTGTTGGTTGGGTTTTTGTTGCTACTTTTACGACTGTTTTTATCGGCTTTGATTCGAGTTTTAATGTCGATTTCAGTTCTGGTTTTGAAACTGTTTTTAGTTCGAGCTTTGTTACTGCTTTAACTGGCGCTTTTGGGGTGCCTAGGAGTTTTTCTGTGGCTGTGCGAGCGGCTTTTTTGCGGGCTTCGATTTTTTTGATGGTTTTTACTTTTTCGGTTTCTTCTTTTGAGGCGACAACGGGGCGTTCGTAGATGTGGAAATGTTCTGTAAAGAGATTGTTGGCGCGATTCACGGAATTGGAAATCCAGTGCTTTGTGGCCTGTGAAGACTGATAAGCCATTCCAGAGAATTCGTTGCCGCCGAAGAATGTCTGAATGATCTTTATTGCTTGTTTGTTGCTGCTTTTCATAAAACTGAAGCTTGCACGTTTTGTGGACTGAGCTGTAGTTTTTAAAAGTTTATGAAGATCCTTGAGTTCGAAAAATTCGGCGACTAGTCCTGTCATCAATTTAAAAGCGAGTATTACAACAATGGAGCCATAAATTCCGGCCACAGAGTAGAGACCTTTTGCGATAAATGATCCCATCATTCCACCGGCGCCGTAAGGCAAGCTTTCAGAACCTGGAATTTCGAGGGCAAACTGGATAATCGATAAAAGGTTGGAAAACAAAGTGAGTAATATAAGATGGGCCAGGGCTGAATAAGCTAAGATAGGGTATTCGCGTTTTAAATCATTAAAGTTAAAAATATGAAAATTTGCAATGGATCCCAAGTGAAGTGCGGCGAAAGCGAGGTAAAAGAAGCCATAGCCGAAAGCCGAAAAGAATCCGCGATCGATGGAAGCTCCAAAAGAACCTATCACCAGCTCGAGGCCTGAACTTCCAAGTACGAGGTAGGAAAGGCCGCTGATGAATACCGAAAAGGCTAAAAGAAGACTCGTAAAGAATACGATCTCTTGAATTTGTCCTTCGATTTGATTTTTTAGTTTGTACATAATTTAATCCTCGTTAAAAAATTCGTCCAATTTCTACTTTGCAATTCAAGGGCCTGATTCAACTTCAATTTACACAAGGAAAGCTTTAAAAAACGCGCAAATACGCACTTCGCAGGGCTCAGGTGACAAATTTTGTCGCTAGAGCCGCGAATAGACCGTTAGTCTATTGTCCAATAAATAGTGTGCGCGTTTCTTTATCTACCGTAAATGGAACGTAAAATTCGATGGTTTCTTTGTTACCAAAAGCGCGGTGAATCGTGTTCACTTTTCCGATGACTTGTTGGTTCAGCATGATGTCGCCGGTTTGATAAACAATCGTTACATTTCGCAAATCAGGAGCAGAAACATCATCATCCATAAACCAAGGGACGAGTGGGTCGTAAGCATTGCGTTTTCCCTCGAAGAATTCGGTAAAACTGCATGTCACCGAACCGCGCCGACAAAGCACTTGGGCGCGCACATTTGAGGTCTTGCCATCGGCATCCACGATAGCGCCTTCAGAAAAAAGATTAAAACTTGAAGATAGAGCAATTGCAAAGGCAAATTGTTGGGCAAAAAAAACACTCAAGAATAAGACTATAGTTTTAATAGACATAGGTTTTCCTTTTTAAATTGAACTGGTTTGTTCCAATCCATAGAGAACCTAAGCAAAACTTAAGCCAGCTTAAAATGCTTTAATTGGCTTTAATCGTCATGTGCGCGCACATGATCTGCCGCTTTTAAGCGAAGGTCTTCGAGTTCGGCATCGCTGAGCTCAGGAAGTGGGCGGAACCGTAACGGTCGCGCGACTTTGTCGAAATCTCCAGCCTGGTAAGACGGAATCGAGGCTTTGTTGGTTTCTAAAAATTCCACGAGATCTTTGTAAACCACGCAGCGCACTTCGGGTTTTGAACAAACACTTTTTGCAAAACGCATCAGCGCCTTCCAGTACGCGCCGCCATTCCACTTTGAAAAGTGATGACCTATGTGCAGTGGCGCCCTGTTGCCAGAGTAGTTGTTGTTAAAGTAGCCCATATACGTGTCGTACATTTGCTGTTCCCAGAGTGCGTGTTTGGAAGTGGGTCCCGCTTCTCCACCGGATTGGCCAAAATAAAAATTGTAATCCATGCTGAGGGTTTTTTTAGTTGTGCCGGCAATTGTAAGACCAGCCAGAGGGAAGTTCCAAAGATTGTTGAGCTGTTGCGGCCAGTAATTCATGCGATCCACGCGGCTGGCGTCGTAAACAAAATTGTAGTTTTGCAGCGAGGCCCAAAGACCATTGCCTTTACCCAAGAGAGGTGCACGAAATCCCCAAATGTGATTTTGAAAATAGTCATCCCAGCCGTTGGGTTTTTGGTCGGCAATGCCACTGTGGCTCCACGCCTTCGTCATCAGCGCTGTGAACTGCGCAAACTCGCTGTCCCACATGGCTTCGGTGTAGGCGCTTCCATCGTAGTGGGCATTGCCGTGGGAACCTAATTCGTTGCCCTCGCCCATGGCGAGGACCATTTGCTGGAGCCGCGGTTGAATGTCTTCTTTTTTACCACCAAAGCCGATGGCACTCTTACCAGCTCCGTAGCGCGGTTCCTTGTAAGTGCTTTTGCTAGCGTCAGCTAAAAAATAAACACCGCTCGCGAAGTACGTAAAGTTGAGATTATTTTTTGCGGCGAAATCCCGCGACTCTTTCCAAAAAGAAACGCTCTTTGAGCCATCAAACGACAGCATCACAAACTGCGGAGGCCGTTGCACCTTTGCGTGTGCTGTAGACATCGAAAAAACAAAACTAAAAACTGTGCAACAGAAAATAGAAATCTTCATGGATTCTCCCGGATAAGTACCCCGACGATTGGATACTACAAAGGTCTTCCTTAAGCAAGGAGCTGGACTTCAGTGCCAGGCAAAAAATGCCGACACAAAAGAATGTGGAGGCATCTATGAAAATCATCATGTTTTTAGTTATTTTGATCAGCGGTATCAAAGTTTTTGCCGAAAACCCTGACCGAGAGAGCTGGGCGAAGATAAAGTCTGCACAACAAAAAATTGCTCAGGAATTTGCCGATGTGGTGGAACCGACTCAACTTTTCGAAAAACAAGCAGAGCGCACCCTCTCCGGTTACAATCATTTGGATCCTAACCGTTGGGTGCCTTCGAACTTGCTTGCCAGCGCCGTCGTGTATTTTGATAAAAACAAAACAAAGTTCAAAAATCAAAATTACATCACAGTGGTGGACTTTGCTCCACGCTCAAACAACTATCGATTATTTATCATCAATTTAAAAACAGGTTCGGTTCAACGCTATCGCACCACCCACGGGCAGGGCAGCGATACCAACCGCGATGGCTACGCCGAGTCCTTTGGCAACGTGCCGGGCTCGCGCAAGAGCTCCCTGGGATATGTTCGGACCGACGAAGTGTATTACGGTTCTTTTGGACGCTCCCTGCGCTTGAATGGTTTGTCGTCGACAAATTCCAAGATGCGCGAGCGCGCCGTGGTTTTTCACGGGTGGGCGCCGGTGGTGGAGGCCAACCAGCTGCAACCGCTTTCCTACGGCTGCGTGACGATTGCTACAGATTTTAGGGACGCAGTGATAGATCAAATCAAAAATGGCAGCTTAATGCTCGTTCATTTGTCTCAATAACAAAATATCGCTCAAGCGAATTTTGCAATGAACCTACTTGTGAATCAGCTGAATGCGCTGAACCCAGTTGGTGCCTTGGTGCTGATTCACTTTGGTTCTAATTTCATCGAGAAAAAAGCGAATTTCATTCAGCCACACACTATTAGTCACTTCCACAATCAGCGTGCCGTTGTCAAAATTTACGGGGCGTGAGTGCTTGGCCAAGGTGTCGCCAACCACAGTCTGCCATTGGCTTTCCAGCTTCCAGCGCTGAAACCCATCGGCCAGCGGAGACTTGCTATTTTC
>JAYUKO010000135.1:0-1339 GCA_043764415.1 Bdellovibrionales bacterium
GCCAAGCCTGACTTTTCGGAAGAAGACGGAGTGAAGGCTTCAAACCTTGAAACCGAATTTGCCGAGCTCAATGGGTGGGAGGCCGAGTCCGAAGCCAGCACCATGCTGGCCGAGCTAAAAATCCCCAACGAAATCCACGACAAGCTGATGAAGGATTTGGACTCTGGCGACAAAGTAAAAGTACTTTTAGCTCAGGCTCTGTTTGGCCAGCCCGATATCTTGTTACTGGATGAACCAACAAACAACTTAGACATTCGCGCGGTTCAGTGGTTAGAAAATTTTTTAATGAACTTTAAAAACACGGTGATCGTGGTTTCCCATGATCGACACTTTTTAAACACCGTGTGCACCCACATGGCCGATATCGATTACAGCAAAATCACCATCTACACCGGCAACTACGAATTTTGGCGCCAGGCCACCGAGCTCAATCAAAAATTGCGTTCCGATCAAAACAAAAAAAATGCCGACAAAGCCGAAGAGCTTAAAAGTTTTATCGCACGCTTTAGCGCCAATGCTTCGAAATCTCGCCAGGCATCCTCTCGACAAAAGCAGCTCGAAAAATTAGATCTTAGCGACATGCCGGTTTCCACGCGCCGCACTCCATTTGTGGGTTTTAATCCTGCGCGGGAATTGGGAAATGATCTTTTAACCGTGAACGGACTTTCAAAAACCGTTAATGGCGAAGTGATTTTAAAAAACGTTAGTTTTATTTTAAACAAAAGCGACAAGGTGGCGTTTTTAAGTTCCAACGATGTCAGCGTGACCACGTTGTTCGAAATTCTCACTGGTCAAATGCAACCCGATGCGGGCTCTTTTAGCTGGGGCATCACCACGTCGCTGAGCTATTTTCCAAAAGACAATTCGCATTTTTTTAAAAGCTCCCCCGCTCCTACACTCGTTGATTGGTTGCGAGACTTTTCGCAAGAGAAGGACGAGTCTTTTTTACGTGGCTTTTTAGGCAAAATGCTTTTTAGCGGCGACGACGCCATGAAAAAGCCGTCGGTGTTATCGGGCGGCGAAAAAGTGCGCTGTATGTTTTCTAAAATGATGTTGAGTAACGCCAATGTTATTTTGCTTGATGGCCCAACGGCGCATTTGGACCTCGAGAGCATTTCCGCAGTCAACGACGGCGTGAGCCGCTTTAAGGGCGGTGTGCTGTTTACCTCTACGGATCACGAGTTTGTGCAAACTGTAGCCAATAGAGTTATCGTGTTGGATGGCACAGTGAAGGAAGACCACAAACTCACCTACGAAGAGTATTTGCAGCTTAAAACAAAGTAGGGCTTTTTGGACAATCCACAAAACCGCCTTCGTATCTCGCGCGTGCTCCACGCTG
>JAYUKO010000136.1:0-1327 GCA_043764415.1 Bdellovibrionales bacterium
CGAGCTTTGTCGTATAAACTGATTTTTCCATTATATATGTATTGTAAAACGAGCTCATCGTGAGGGCCGGGCTTAACATCTTCCTCTTTGATGGCGACTTCAACAAAACCACTTGGGTAATCCATGATCGATGTATAATTTGTTCTTCCAGTGGTTGCGCGTGATCTAGCGTAGAGTGATTTAGGATTATTCGTATTTCGCGCTGAATTGGTATAAATAGTGGGAAGGGTACCTTCATCTGGTAAAATAGAACCTTTAAACTGATGTCCTAAGCCTAAAAAATGTCCGAGTTCGTGGAGTAAAACGTTCTTGATCACCGAGCGTTTTACTTTTTCACGTTCACTGGCGGTAACTATTGGACCCATGGCCGCCGAAATTTGCGGAGCAATATCGGCGAAGGTTCTGTCGTGGTGGCTCATAAAAAAAGCACTTTCAAGACGATTTTCTTTAAGCTGAAGGTAGTGTTCTTGTTGCAGAGCCTCTTCCAAACTCTTTGGATCCTGCGTTGCACTTAAGTCGTTGGTGTGTTCGAAAAACTGAGTATCGAGGAGTGATTCAAAGTTTGTGTTTTGAGTAAAATTTGTATTTGCCGCATCAAACAATCCAACCGTTGGGGCCGATGGAAGGAGATCAAAACGTATATCGTTAAGACCTTGTATTTGCAGAAGAGGGATATTCGCAGGACCAGAACCAAAATTAAAAGGAATAAATGGAAACGCGGGCATTTGAACAGTGTTCACAATCTTTGAAAACTGTGAACTGCCTGAATTTACAGGGTAGCGATTTAAAAAGGCTTCAAGTTTACCACCATAAATAACGACGTTAGCGCCGATCATTTTACCAGTTTCAAGATCAGCATTGTTGAGGGCAATACCAAGGGGTCCGTGAGCGGAAATACGAGTGTCATCAACCCAGTTAATAGCTGGGTAACGTAAATCGAAAGGGTATTTTCCCGGATAGGTCGTGTGAACTCGGAATGCTGTTTGTCCCGCGGGTACGGCTTTAATGTTTTGCAACATTGTATCCCACTCATTCACTGCATCCACAAAAACCTGAGTGTATCTTTCGGGAACATTGTTTAAATAAATATCTAACGGTTTTGAAAAATCCCATTTAGCGGCTTTCATCACCTGACGATCAACGCCACCGCCATCTTCGATCTGTCGACTAACAGTATGGAGAATATTAAAATATTTTGCGTTGTCTACGTGATAGGCTGTTCCTTTAAAACTATAATCAGGTTTAAACGCCATCAAGTTGATCCGGCTGGTGATACTCATAGTGGTGGAGGAATTATTGTTGCGCCCAAAGTTCCAAGTTACTTTTT
>JAYUKO010000137.1:0-1326 GCA_043764415.1 Bdellovibrionales bacterium
AAGTTACGTATCTTCGATGATTCCATGGGAACCACCGAAGATACACATATTTACCTAGCGTGAAAAGTAGTCTTTTAAGGCGTCGACCTTATTTAACTTTTCCCAAGTAAAACTTTCTTCGTTGCGACCGAAGTGGCCGTAAGCCGCCGTTTTGCTGTAACGTGGCTTTAAAAGATCAAACTGCTCTGTGATCTGGGCTGGCTTTAATCCCCAGATGACTTTCACGGCCGCCGACAGTTTTTCCGAGCTGACTTTGCCTGTTCCGTAGTCATTCACCATGACGCTGACCGGTTCGGCAACGCCAATGGCATAGGCCAATTGCACGAGACATTTTTCTGCAAGACCCGCAGACACTATATTTTTAGCGATGTGACGGGCCGCATAGGCCGCCGAGCGATCCACCTTGGAAGGGTCCTTGCCCGAAAAAGCGCCACCACCGTGGGCTCCATGGCCTCCATAGGTGTCGACGATGATTTTACGACCAGTGAGACCGCAATCACCCTGAGGACCTCCGATAACAAAACGACCGGTGGGATTAATAAAATATTTTGTGTTTTTATCCAGCCACTGGCTTGGGATGGATTCGGGAATCACCTGATCCATGATAAATTCTTTAAGCGTGGCATGCGAAACGTCTTCTGAGTGTTGAGTCGAAATCACAACGGCGTCCACGCGCTTTGCTTTTCCGTCAACGTACTCCACCGTCACTTGGCTTTTGCTATCCGGGCGCAAAAAGTTCACTTTGTTCTGTTTGCGCATGCTGGCTAAGTTTTGCATGAGTTTGTGGGAAAGCGAAATGGTCAAAGGCATAACCTCTGGCGTTTCGTTGATGGCGTAGCCAAACATAATACCCTGATCGCCCGCGCCCTGTTCTTTTTGCGCGCCGTCGTCTACGCCCATGGCGATGTCAGGACTTTGTTTGTCGAGAGTGGTGATCACGGCGCAGGTTTTGTAATCAAAGCCTTTTTCGCTGTTATCGTAACCGATATTTTTAATCACATTTCGCGCAATTTCGGGAACACTGAAGTTAGCCTTTGTGGTGATTTCGCCGGCCACAACACACATGCCGGTTGTCACCAGAGTTTCACAGGCAACGCGCCCCTTGGGATCTTGACGGAGAATTTCGTCCAGCACCGCATCGCTGATTTGATCGGCGATCTTGTCGGGGTGACCTTCGGAAACGGATTCACTTGTAAATAGATAATTTTTCATCAAAAACCTCACTCGAAAAACGTGAGATTCTTAGCTAACAGAAGCCCAGGGTTGCGTCAATATCGCCCCGGGCTGAGTCATGCGTCGGTTACTGGGGACCGAATTGCGTACCAG
>JAYUKO010000138.1:0-4417 GCA_043764415.1 Bdellovibrionales bacterium
AACGCAACGCATCTTATAGCTTTATTCCATGGAAATTAAAGATCCTGTTCACGGAACCATCACTTTAGCGCGCGACGAGGTGTCAGTTGTTGACAGCGCGGAGTTTCAGCGTTTACGGCTGATCAAGCAGTTGGGCTTCTCCGAGTTCAGTTTCCCCGGCGCCACTCACAGCCGCTATCTCCACTCTTTGGGCGTTTGCCATATGGCGGGCATTGCTTTTGACTACATTTTCAAAAACTACGAATTTTCCACACCTGAAAAGCGTAAGCGTTTTCGCCAGGTTGTGCGCTTGGCAGCCCTTTTACACGATATTGGGCATGGTCCACTGAGCCATGCCACCGAAGAGGTAATGCCGCCGCGCTCAGCTTTAAATATTCAAACCTACGCCCATCGCAAAACCCCGGTCCCGTCGGAGGGGAAAGCATCCCACGAAGACTACACTGTGAAGTACATTACCGATTCTCCGCTCACAGATATTTTAAAAAAATCATTTCCCGACATCACGCCTTACCACATCGTATGCTTGATCGATAAAACTCTCGAACTGAAAGATGATTTTTTCACTGATAACGGCCTTAACTTTCGCACGATTTTAAGCCAGATGGTGAGTTCCGAAATCGATGTGGACCGCATGGATTATTTGGGTCGCGACGCTTACTTCTGCGGTACCAATTACGGTCACGTGGAGACCAACTGGCTGCTTTCAAATTTTACTTTTCACGTTGTCGAGCAAGAGGTTTTTTTAGCGCTTAACAAACGCGCGCTCTACACCTTTGACGATTTTTTAATTTCCCGCCACCACATGTACTTGATGATCTACTTCCATCATAAAAGTATCATTTACGAAGAAATGCTTTATCGCTATTTAACCTCCAGCGATTGTAAATACCGTCTTCCGGCAGATATCAATCAGTACACTCGTTGCACCGATTATTCTTTGTACGAGCACTTAGCCAACTCTTCAAACTACTGGGCACAAAAGATTACTCAACGTCAGCCATTTAAAGTTTTGTTCGAAAATCACGTCACCCACGAAGATCCAAAGATGAATCTGTTAGCAGATCAGCTGCGCTCTTCGGGGATTGATTTTATTACCGCAAGCTCCCAGGCGCGATTGTCCAAATACCACGGCGGCTCGCAGGAAGATAAGTCCTTCCAAATTTTTGTCATCGATGAGTATTCGCCGCGCGAAACTCCGATCACCATCGATAAGTGCACTCAGATCTTTGAGATGTACGAAAAAACCCGTCGCATCGAGCGCATTTATGTGCCGAGCGAAGTGTTGGATCGTGCTAAAAAGATTCGCGAGTCGTTGTAAGAGTAAAAATTTTAATCGGAATTTTGATTAGCGGAAAAAGGGAGCCCTAAAAAGGTGCGACCCAAATAATCATTGGTTGAGTCGGTTTGGCGATACTCGTCGAGAAGAGTGTAGTAAGTGATAATCTTTCCCTCGGCAGAAACCAACGCCAATTCTTTTGTCCAAGAATCGTATTTAAAAATAAGACCATCAGTTCGTTGATAGAGGACTTGTGCTGGCCCTTGCGATCGCAAAAAAGCATTGGCGGTCATCAATAACTCATTTTCGGAGGCGATATCGAGCTCATTATTTTTGACTCTCTTGTTAAAATGTTTTCGCAAGCTTTTCGCCGACACCCATTCTAAATCGCGTTGATAAAAAAGATCTTCAATGGCGTTGTGAGGAATCAGTCCCATGCGTTGGCTAAATTCAGTCCATGATGGGTGGAGAGAACCAAAGAAATTTTTTTCGTCGCCGGTGAGATAGCCTCTTTGGATTCTTAGTACCAGACGCACCCAGGAATCGAAATCCTTTTCGGCCACCATTTGATCTGCTTTTTCAATAAATAGAGTCATGTCTTTGTGCTCTATCATTCTCCCAAACAACGCTAAGTTTCTAGCGAAAGGATCTGCGGTGTCCAACGAAGCGAGCGCGAGCATTTTGACAAGTAAAGTCCCTTGTTCCTTTGGCGAAAGAGGGAGTCCATTTTTCCGCTTTTCCATCAATGCCATTCCTGCCTTTAACAATTCCTGCAATTCGGGAGGAAGCTTAGAAATGTCGGCTTCAGCGATGGTGTGACTAAAGTTGAAAGCATCAAAGTCTATTACGTCCGAAATATTCACATCTGAGCGAAAGAAAAACTCCTGGCAGTGCATATTTGCTGGAGCCTGGAGACTGAAAATAAAACTGACTGTAAAAAGCCAAAAAATCGAAATTAAGCGCATTACGTAAGTCATATCATAAAAACTTTAAAGGAGAGATGAGCCAATGGTGCCTTGTAATTTCCACAGGGCTGTTCAAATCGCGGGCGCCCGCGTGCAGAGAACGTTTTTGAAACGTATCTCTGAAACGTATATAAGTTAAACGTTTTGCCGTTGTTTTCCTGCAACACCCTTATATTTCTCAATAATTTTTCGTCTCTTCTTGCGACAGGACTAAAGTTTTGTCTCGACTCGCCGATAGTCTAGGTAGCAGTCGGTTACAAGGAAGTGACACCAGAACGTGTGTTGTCTAGAGGATGGAGACTGCAGGAGGAACGTATATGAGTTTAAGGATCAATACAAATATGGCGTCCATCAATGCGCAAAGAAACCTGGATGTCCAACAAACAAGAAACACGAAGGCGATGAAGGCCTTGTCTTCGGGAAGTCGAATCAATTCGGCGGCGGATGATGCTGCAGGCTTGGCGATCTCCGAAAAACTTCGAGCGGATATTCGCGGCATGGGTATGGCGCGACAAAACGCAGAAAACGCAGTCTCCTTTATCCAGGTGGGTGAGGGCGGACTGAACGAAGTGAACAATATCTTAGTGCGCTTGCGCGAACTCGGTATTCAGAGCGCCAGTGACACCATTGGTGATGAAGAGCGCGGCTTTCTCGACATGGAAGCCCAGCACTTAATGGAAGAGGTGGACCGAATCGCCGAAACCACAAAATTTGGTCAAAAAAATCTTCTCAACGGCTCCCAGGATGAATTGGAATTTCAAGTGGGTATCGGAAGCGACGAAAACAGCACGATCCGTTTTAAAATGGATGCTGATGCCACGTCCTCGAGCCTCGGTGTGAGTGGACTGGATTTCAGTGATAAGTCCGGAGCGCGAGATGCCCTGGATTCCATCGATGAGGCCCTTGTGAAAGTGGGCGGCATGCGCGCCAACTTCGGTGCCATTCAAAACCGAATGGATTCTGCAGTCCGCAATATCGATGTCCAGAAGGAAAGTTTATCTACTGCGAACTCACGAATTCGCGATGCTGATATCGCTCATGAAACTGCCGAGCTGACGTCTTCGCAAATCTTACAGCAGGCCTCCATTGGAATGTTGGCACAGGCCAACAGTGCCCCATCGGCTGCCTTAAGACTTCTTGGCTAAGCCGTTTTAAGTCCAAGACTTTAGTAGAAGCATGCAAAGGCCCGAAGAGATTCGGGCTTTTTTGTTGATACTTTAGACTCTTTCGATCTTCGTCGAGTCCTGAATTCTTTCCGCAAAATAAATCAACGTCTTGATTTTGTTCTAAGTTTTCAAAAATTAATACCTAAGCCTGGAAAAATTTTGCCGCTCTACCATAGTCCAGTTTGCTGCAGACGTTGGTCTAGATCGACTAGACGCGACTTCAGACAAGTCTAGATCCGCCGAAAGTATTGTTGTGAGCGATGACTCACACAAACTTAACTCGGAGGAAGAATAATGAGTTTAAGAATCGCGACGAATGTGCCGTCGATAACTGCACAACGGAGTTTAGAAGGAAACCAAAGGATCATGGATAAATCCATGGGCCAGTTGGCTTCTGGAAGTAGAATCACAAAAGCAGCGGATGATGCTGCCGGCCTCTCCATTTCGGAAGGAATGAAAGGTCAAATTCGAAGCTTCAAGCAGGCTTTGCGCAATACAAACGATGGGGTTTCCCTGTTGCAAGTGGCGGAAGGTGGCCTTGGAGAGATCAGTAACATTTTCACCAGAATGCGAGAGCTTGGGATTCAAGCGGCCTCGGACACAATTGGTGAGAACGAACGCGGATTCATCAACCAGGAAGTGACCCAATTAATGCAAGAAGTGGATCGCATCGCGGCCTCCACAAAGTTTGGAAGCAAGAATCTTCTCAACGGAGAGGGCGAAACTTTCGACTTCCAAGTCGGCATTAACGGGAACGGGGAGAGTGATGTGATTTCATTCGACTCTTCACAGTCCAATGCGACGGCTTCAAATCTGGGTGTATCGGGAATAGATTTTTCCGAAAAGGACGGCGCCAAAGATGCATTAGCAATCCTTGATGAAGCACAAAATAAAGTAAATGGTTTTAGAGCTAACATTGGAGCTTTACAAAACAGATTGAGCTCGACAACTGAGAACTTAGGGACTCAGATCGAAAATCTTTCTGTCGCCAATTCACGCATCAGAGACAC
>JAYUKO010000139.1:0-4416 GCA_043764415.1 Bdellovibrionales bacterium
AAAAACTTCTTCATGTTGTGGACCAGAGCGCAATGTCACTTTACCATTACCGTCGCGTTCGAAGCTCTCAACACCGAAAGCCAAGGTCGGACCCCACAAACTGAGGTCTGTGGCGCTGGTAATATAGGGGGCTTCACTTTGCGATGAAGAACAGTCACCGCTAAATGAACCGCGGTTTCCGCCCACCGGGCGCAACTGACCGAGGTCGCATCTTTTATCAACTCCAGCAAACGAAATAGAATCCCAAGCTGAAACCACACCTAAGTGTAAATCGAGAAATTGCATCTTGCTTGCGAAGTTTTCAGAGAACATTCGGATATTGCGACGTAAATTGGCTTGATCGTCGTTCATGCTGTCAGAGGGATCCATAAAAACAACAACATCTAATTTTGGTTTAAATATTTCACTATCAACCTGAGTAATACGCTCGGAAGATTGGGCATCGGGAGTGGCAGGAACATTCACTTGCGTGCCTTCTGGGATGGCCGGTTGCTCGGGTCTGTCGGCAGGGATAAAGGTTTCGCCGCCATAAGTTTCGTTGTTGGCAACAGGGGGTGTGGCAGGTGTTGCGACTCCATAAAGATCTGGATTTTTTGGTTTACAACCCAAAATTAAAGTCGAAGTCAGCGCTACAAATAACAAAGTTTTATAGGAACTCATCACATTGTCCTCCCCGATTTTTTCTCGCAACGATCGACTGTGGCCTGATAACTGTCGAGTTCGTCCAACCAAATGTCTTCTTTGGAATCTTTAAACACAAGGTCGTCATCACTCTTGTCAAGTGTCTCACCTTGTTTGTTATTAAACTGCGTCGCTATGTGCACTCGCTGCACACCTTCAACTTCGATCAAGTTGAGTTTTTGTAAGATTCGATGATTTTCGTTATTTTCCACAATCGCGAGTTGTTGAAGTCGCTTTTCAATGCGCGATAGGCTCTTAGCTTTAGCAGCAGCCAACATAAGACTGTCGGTATAAAAAAGCTGGGGCATTTTTGCTAAGTTTGGCCCGAGAGATTTCCAATTGGCCGTGTCTTTCATCCATTGTTCAAGTATTTGTCGAGAGATGGAGTTTCGTTGTTTTTGCGCGATTTCTTGGATCGCAACAACTTGCTCGCGCTTTTGTGTTCTAAAGTCTTTTAATGTTTGAAAAACTCCAAGATAATCACAAAGCTTAAGCTGCACAAGAGCTCTCAGTAAAAAAGGCTCGGTGGTGGTTAAACCGCTCAATGCGGGAGAGGTAAGAGTGCGCGAAGCTGCAAGAGCTTTGTTCATTTGATCAAGATGGATGTACGTCCATGCTTTTTCTTCGAGGACCATCAAATATCGATCGGATTGCGTAGTAATTTTGTCATATTCCACAAGAGCTTCTTTAAAATTCTTTTGTTCAAAAAGCTTGCGGGCTTTCGACAGTGTCTGTTGTTCGCTGGAGCCTTTAGCAAAAGCGGAGACAGAAAATAGAATAACAAGAAGACTTGTGATTAAGGTTTTCATAACATAAACCCAATACCAAGTTGTAGCACCATTCCATCAATGGATCTTTCGCCAGAGGATACACGGTCTTTATAGTTTTGATAGCGAACTTCTAAGCGACTGGTGAGCCAAGAGTTAACCCAAAGGCCCATACCCACTCCGCCGGTAAAAATGGGCGAATTTCCGCGGATAAATTGATTTGGACCATTTAAATATTCGTATTGGATTTGTCCGCCACCGGCGATGAGGTAAAAATCAAACTGACTCACAGCAGATTCAAACCAGCTCACTTTTCCGTAGACTGGGTACCAATTAACAACGGCCATGGTTGTTCGTACGGGATAGGCAATGGAGGGAGCTACGTAATCAGTGGCACCTGCGGCCTGTTTTGCAGCGGCCACATCGAAAATGCGTTGTCCTTCAGTTGTGAGTTCGTTGCGATGGTCGTTGTATCTAAGTCCTAAGGACCAGCGAGGCGTAATGTGAAAATCTAAGTTTGCACCCCAGTTAACTGTGTTGAGGTAAGTGTCTCCGCCATTCACGTAACCGTAGGCAAGACCAATTTCAGGGCGGAAGTTTCTATCGACTTCGCGCTTTTGCACAACTCGCATTGAATTGTTGGGCTGTAACGCCCGTGCTTTTTTGATAATTTCCTCGTTTGTGCCGAGGCCATCAAGTTGTTGGTCCACGTTGATAGACTTTGCGGATTTACTATAATTTTTTGCTCGTCCCGCTTTAGCTTTTGCAAAGACCGGCGAAGCAATCATCAGTGTTGTCAGCACTGATGCTAGGATTTTTGCTGTGAAACTCATTGTGGCCCCCACTTTGGCGTTGTGATATCGGTGGTCGGAGTTGCCGCGCCGGCAGTCGGCGCAGTTGCACTGTTTGTCGACGTAGTCGTTCCAGCTTTTTTGACTAAAATTTCTTTGGTAATAGTTTTTGAAATTGCATCGAAGGTGATTTGCATTATGTTGTTATTGTAGGCACTTGCGTCTGTGTATTGAAGTTCTGTTAAAGTGATTTTTATGTTTCCACGGTCTTCAGTAGTCCCCGCTTCGATCACACCTTGGGGCTTCCAAGTGATCTTGTAAGTGACTGAATTATCAATATTTGCGATCTGAGTCACTGTGGCCGCTGTGGGCTGATCTTCAACAGTCAGATCAAAGCGAACTTTTGAGCGGAAAAGAACTTTTGCATTGATGTAATAGCTCGATTCAACGCCTTCGGTAAAAATCATGGCTTCCTCTTTAAGAAGTGCTGAATCGGAGTACGTTTTTACTTCGTAAGGAATGCCGTCTATGGAAAGTTGCTGAGAGGTCTTTACTAGGTTTTCTAAGCACTGACGATAGTTTCCTTCGTTTTCCTGAAGGAGCGATTCTGGGCAATTGAAAATATAGATGGCCTTTTGGATTTCGACCGGACGTTCAACCGTAACTTCAACGATTTTCTCTTGAATCACTGGAATCTCTTTGGTTTCTGTCACCAATTGATACTCTACTTTTTGCGGAGCAGATTGAGCTTCGGCAGACAGATTGAGCTGTTTATAGTTTTCCAGCGGGTTGTTCTTTGTGGGCCCGCAAGCCGTTATCAAACTTAAAACTGCGATTAACGATATTACTAATTTCATACAGCACCCCTACCTTTGGCTCACGCGACGAAGTTCAAATGGATAATCAACATCCACATTCACTGCACCGAGCGGTTTAGGAAATTTCCAACCTTTAATTTTAGAAGCAATACAACTTTCAACTTTACCGTCGCCAACACTGGAATGTGCGATTTGCGACAGATTCACGCGACCTTGTCCGTTAATCACCCAGTGGGCAGTTAAACGACCGCGAAGATCAGGTTTGCCTTGCAGACCTGTTTCATAACAGTAAATGATTTGTCCCATATTTTTTTGTACAACGGCAGCGATCTGATCGCGATCCAAGCCGCTTTCCACTGTGGCTTCTTCTGTGAGAGGCGCCATGAAAGCACCTGATTTACCGCGAAACGAAATTCCGCCACCAAGACCATGTCGTCCACCGCCAGAACCAGATGAACCGTATCCACCGGCACCCATGGCCTGTGAACCTGCACCCGGGCTTGAAGCAATAAGACCTTTTCCAGGAAGTGCACCACTGGCTCCCCCTTTAAGGCCTTCACCAATTCCGCCGCCACCACTGCCGGCTCCACCGTAACCGCGACCACCAGAGCCACGACCGCCCTCGCCTACACCGTTAAGGTCTAAGCTTGAAGCATGGCTTTTTTTGATGGTACTAAGAGCGCCAAGCACTCCCAGTTGATTGATATTTGGACCTTTGTTATTTGCGGGAACGTCTTTGCGAATGGGAACATTTTTAACAACCGTAATTTTTTTAGGTTGAACAATCTTTTTAGTCACATTGGATCTTGTGATATTTTTAGGCACTGGCTTTTTATTAAGAATTTTTTCAGCCATTTTCACTGTTTTTTGTTTTTTAGGCTCTTCCATTTTTGGAAGTTCAGGGATCTCTGTATTAATAGTCACTACAACGGGTTCTATTTTTTTGTCGGGAAAAAAGCGATTGACGATAAAGCTCAATAAAACAAAAAAGGCGATGATGCTAACGTGGGTGATGGCCGAGTATTGAAAGGTTTTTTTAAGGCGTGATTCTTCTTTTTGAAGTGCAAACGTTGGAGAGAAGAGAGATGCGTTTTCTTTGTAGCTAAGGAATCCGATTCCTGAGATTGAAACGTCTTTGTTTTGCACATCTTTTTTAGTTGTTGTTGTAAGTAGTAAATAGGGAACGTCGTCTTTATCGAGTTCGGTTGTATTATGAACGGCTTCAATACGCCCTTCATCCTGACGATAGACCAACGTGAGAGAGGGGCTATCCCATAGGAACGTACGTATGATCTGTTTATTTTTATTTTGCAGTACAAAACATCCCATTTTACATCCTACCGTTATTTCCGTAATTGT
>JAYUKO010000140.1:0-4410 GCA_043764415.1 Bdellovibrionales bacterium
ATTCTTCTTCTCTCTGGCCCCAACGCTGGCGGAAAAACCGTGCTGATGAAAAGTTTTGGTTTGGCCGCACAGATGGCCCGCTGTGGATTGCCCGTATGTGCTGATGAGAGTAGTTGTTTGCCATTTTTTAATAACATCATTGTGGCCGTTGGCGATGCCCAGAGCGTGGACTCCCAATTGAGTACTTTCGTCGGTCACCTCAAAACACTTAATGCGGCTTGCTCCCTAGAGGGAGCACAATCTCTAGTGCTCATTGATGAAATTTGCGGCTCCACGGATCCCGAAGAGGGGTCAGCGCTGGCGCGAGGATTTATTCATCATTATGCGCAACGAGGAATTTACGGGATCATCACTTCACACTTAGGCCCCTTAAAAACGGGTTGGGCCGAAGACTCCGGTGTCATCAACGGCTCCATGGAGTACAACCGAGAGACCGGGACTTCGACGTATCACTTTATTCGAGGTATTCCAGGGCAGTCTTTGGCGTTCAGCACAGCTAAGCGCATTGGAATCCATCCCGATGTTTTTAGCTTTGCCCAGCAGTATCTCAGCCCCGAAACCCGAAAGCGTTTCGACACTCTTGATGAGATCGAAAAAGCCAAGGAACAGATTGGGCTTTTACGCGAAGAGCTTAAAAATAAAATTATCGAAAGCGAAAAAGAGAAACTGACACTCAAAAAGAAATTAATTGAGTTTGAGGAAGAGCGCGAAAAGAAAATCAAAGAAGAAGTAAAGCGCGTTAAAGACCTATTGATGGATGAATCGAAAAAATCCACCGTACAAAAATTATTTAACGACCACGAACGCCGCTCCAACATTCTCGCCGATTTTCCTGAAATTATTAAATCCTCTATCATCAACAAAGAAGAAAACTTAACGCTGGATCGTTTTATAAAGGCATTCCCTCCAGGCTCAGTGGTTTATGTGGGCTCTTTGCAAAAAGATGCCATTGTGCAAAGTATTCCCTCTAAACAAGGAGACGTGCAGATCCTTGCGGGCTCCATGCGCCTTTCGGTGCACTGGGAGGACCTCAAACCGCCAAAGAAGGCAGCAAATCCTCTCACCAAGCGAACGTTTCAAACACAAGTTTATGTCGACACCGCCGACAAGGGCGACACCCTCGATGTACGCGGAAAGAATGTTCAGTTGGCCATCGAGGAATTAGAAAAATTTCTAGATCGCGCCACTTCGCTGCGCCAGGATCGCCTGCGCATTGTTCACGGCCACGGCTCTGAAGCATTAAAAAAATCCATTCGCAGCCATCTGTCGCGCAGCTCGTACGTCACGCGCTGGACGTCTGCCGTCGAAGCCAACGGCGATGATGGAGCCACAGTGGTGTACGTCGCCCTCGATTGATCGATTGGTCGCTACTTCGTAGCTCCCTGAGTGCCTTTTTTGGGGGCGGTGACGAGGAGAACGCCGTCTATATACTCGCGGCGAACCAGGTCCTTGTCGGCGGGAACTGGGAGTTTAAACTCTTGATGTACAGTTTGATAATTATTTGTGGCCACTTTTTCGCCTTCGTACTGAAGTTCTTGCTCAAATTTTCGCGCGCCAGACACAGTGATGCGATCCGGCTGCACATGAACTTTGATATTTTTTAGTTCGTGCTCAGGAACCTTGAGTGCAACTTGATACAACGACCCTTCGTCCTTCATCTTGGCTCCAAGCTCGTGCACGCGATAGAAATCATCGTTTTTTAAACTATCCTGGTCTTTCATTTTTTGTAAAAAATCGTACTTGGTTTTCTCGTACTGCTCTTTGTATTTCAGTCGTTGATCTTCGAGCACCAATTGGTAGTTGAGATCGCTGGAATTGTACTGATTTTCGAATTCGTCGGCGCGACCGCGAATTTGTCCTTGGTAATGATCTTTTTCTTTATCAATTTCTGCTTCGTAATGATTTTTTTGGGCAAGACGCAGGCTTTCGTAATTCTGCTGTTCCAGCTGAATCTGCTCGTTATACTTTTTTTGCGTCTCATTCACGTTGGTCTTGGACTGCCGCTGGAGCTCTTGTTGGCGCTGTTGATGAACTTTCGTGTCTGCCTCGATTTCCTGCTTTTGGCTTTTTTCGGTTGCCGAGTGAGTTTTTTCGAATTCTTTTTGTTTTTCGCCAAGCGATTGCTTTTGCTCGTGGCGAACGAGGGCTTCTTGGCGAGTTCTCTCTTCGATGGCTTTTTGATAACTGCGCTGTTGCTGCTCCCGTTGTTTTTCGAGGCGGGTTTGGTGGGAGCTTTTTTCGGTATTCAGTTGTTTACTTTGCTGATCGCGAAGTTCATTCATCGCTGCGGAATGAGTTTTTTTCTCATCGCGAACTTCGACCTGCTGCTTTTGTTTGGTCTTTTTAAGCTCTGCATTTTTAGCCGGATTTGAATTTTCAGGTCGATTGCCCGCATTATTAACGCCGTCCATAGAACTCCTCCTGAGCAGAATGAACAACCTTCATTCTAACATAACAGAAAGCTATTTGGATCCCTCGTCGGAGAAAGGTCGGGTACAGAGTTTCTTAAATCCGTCGCCACGCGCCCAACACATCCAATGGTCTAGGATCTGCAGTGTTTGAAACGGTGAAATGGGATAATAAAACACATACTGCTCGGGCATCATCGTCGACAGAATCTCGCGCGACTTATTGGTCTTGGTGTCGGTGAGCTTTAATTTATACACTCGGTATTCAGCAAACAGCTGGAATGGTAAAAAAAGCGAAATAAGAAGCACAAGGAAAACAGTCCGCATGCTTCTCTATCGGTTTTTAGCTGACAAATATTTAGCTGGTAAGTGTTTGTCTATTTAATGTTTATCGACAGACCTATTCAGAATGCTATTGTCCACAATCTTAAAGTACGCGCGGATCAATAATGCATGATCGTGAATACTCAGGGTATTTAAATAGATCTTCTTTTCATCGATCGATTTCGTTCGTATAAATGTATAAAGCAACTCTTGAACTTGTTTTAGCTTTTCGACAGTGTTTTCCTCGAGAGTGGGATCTTCACTGCGAATCGCACGAACAATGTCGGCCTTATCAAATAAAATATGGATTCCTCGAGCCGACTGATGAATCAGTTGGTCCATTTTCTCTAAACAGTCATGAGTTAAATCCGTCACAAAGCCTCCTTGCGTGATAGATCTAATACCGGAGAGGGTCGCGACCATGCGAACCTCCGAGAGCAGCTCTCTCTATCATTCATTGTGTGGAGTGCTCCCCAACTTTTCAACTAAGTTCGCAGATTGACATCTTCCGTCAACGCTTCTATTCTTTTTATGGGGGTCCAGTCTGTGACTAAAAAAAGCCAAAAACCATCCTATGATGAAAAAATAATCATCGACGAAAAAAACAAGCTGATTTTCAAGACTGAAGACGAGGTCCTGAAGCACTTTGATAAACAGATCACAGCTTTGGAAAAAGAATTCTTGAGCCTCCGACCCAAAAAAGACTTCACTGACGAACAGGCTGCCAAACTTGAAAAGTATCTGGATGTCACTTTGGATAATCCCGATGAAGTTTGGGTCGACAAAAAAACAGTGAAGGCCAATCCAATTCATATCTATGTAAAGCGCATCGAAGCTCCCGAAGAAGATGATTTTTATTATATCGCACTCACCTACTCCTCAGACAGTGTGCCGACGTTTGTTTTTTTGCATTTTCCGACCAAGCACGCTCAGCTCGTCGATAAATACCGCCGCGGCGACATGGATCAAGACCGCAATGCCAGTAAAGTCGAACACGGATGCATTGAGGGCGATGCTCTCTCCGAAGGCGACGACCTTGCTCTGGGATTGTACAAAGCCATGCTCACGCTTCGCCAAGACGATGATCTTCCCCCTGATGAATTTCAGACCTATGCCGAACTTCGTGAGGGCGCCATCGAAGAGCCCGACGAGATCTGGCGCAACACGGATCTCAATGGCAATGTTTTGGTGAATTTTATCAAAGATTTTTCCATGTCCAACGAGCCGTTGTATTACGTGGTCGTTACCTTGGAAGATGCGGATTCCAGCAGTCATGCGCTGTTATTTTCGTTTCCGACGGGGGATGAATCTTTAGTGGATCGATATCGTCATGGAGAGAATCTGCATGCCGATGAAGTGGTTCAGGAATCAAGTCACTGAACCTATTAGAAACGTTTCTTTTTAACTAAAACCGACGAAAGTTCTTCAAGCACAAAACCGAATCTTGAATTCAGTTCTTGCAGCTGGTCGATGTTGAAGCGCAGAAGTTCTAAAACATCCACGTCTTGTTGAGGTGGAGCGACAGACTCTGTGGGTTCCTGTGAGTCTCTCCAAACAGAATACGGAGATTCCCCTGATGTAAACAGCGTCTTTTTAAGATCTCCAAAGTTGTGGCTCGCTTTTGTTAGACTCATGTATACCCTTCGACAAGATCTAGTAAAGTTTATGTCAGTATCCC
>JAYUKO010000141.1:0-4389 GCA_043764415.1 Bdellovibrionales bacterium
GTCATGCCGATGGCTTTGGCCCGAGCATTGGCGGTGAACGGAAAACTTCCGGCGTTGTATTCTATGGCTTTGGCTTTTAATTCTTCTTCACTCGCGCCCACACTGGCCATCTCGGGCCATGTGTAAATCACCGAAGGAACAGTGTTGTAGTTCACATGTCCTACGCCGCCGGCGAGGGTTTCAGCAATGGCCACACCTTCTTCTTCCGCTTTGTGTGCTAGCATCCATCCGGGTGTTGCATCTCCGATGGCGTAAATTCCTGCTGTGGACGTTTGAAAGTGCTCACCCACAACAATCTGTCCGCGTTCGTTCAGCTTAACGCCCATTTTGTCGAGACCCAATCCCTCGGTGTAGGGTTTGCGCCCCACCGATACAAGAACCTTGTCCCCTTGCAGAGAGGCCTTCGTTCCATCGGCCACGGATTCAAAATTCACCGTCACTGTTTGGTTTTTGCCGTCTTTGCCATTCACTTCCGCTCCCGTAACTTTGGTTGAAAGCAAAAATTCCATTCCCTGTTTTTTAAGAATTCGTAAAAGGTCGTTTGAGATTTGTTTATCAGCAGGGCCGCAAATTTTATCGGCAAACTCGATCACTGTCACCTTGGCGCCCAGGCGCAACCACACCGAGCCCATTTCGAGTCCGATGGCTCCACCGCCTACAACAATCATATGTTCAGGAACTTTTTCAAACTTGAGTGCCTCTGTGGACGATACTATATTTTTTCCATCGAATTTTAAAAAAGGTAATTCAATGGGTACACTGCCCGTAGCAATCACAATACTTTTTGCTTTTAGCGTGGTGACTGTTTCACCCGTCACCTGCACAACACCCGTAGAGACAATGCAACCCGTTCCAAAAAATGTTTCCACTTTATTTTTCTTCATCAAGTAAGCTACACCTTGCGTAAGATCACCGACAATTTTCTCTTTACGTTTCATCATGTTGCCAAGATTTAAGGATACCTTATTAAAATCCACACCATGATCTGCCAGTTCGTGCTGCGCTTGCGCATAGTGCTCACTGGATTCAAGAAGAGCTTTTGACGGAATACAGCCCACGTTGAGACAAGTCCCGCCCAAGGTTTTGTCTTTTTCCACAATGGCGGTTTTAAGACCCAACTGCGCACAGCGAATGGCGCAAACATAACCACCAGGGCCTGAGCCAATAATAATGACGTCAAATTCATTCATAACTTAAATCTCCATTAAAATTCTAGAAGGATCCTCGATGCACTCTTTAAGACGTACTAAAAAGCTCACCGACTCGCGACCGTCGATCATGCGATGATCGTAGGAAAGTGCCAAATACATCATCGGGCGCACCACCACGTTGTCGCCAACAGCTATGGGGCGTTTTTGAATCTTGTGCATGCCTAAAATTGCAGACTGTGGCGGATTAAGAATGGGCGTGGACATCAACGAACCAAACACGCCGCCATTGCTGATGGTGAAAGTGCCGTCCGCCATATCATCCACGGTGATTTTTCCGTCCTTCGCTTTTGCGCCAAACTCGCCGATGGCGGCTTCGATCTCCGCCAGTGTGAGCTGGTCGGCATTGCGAATCACAGGAACCACAAGTCCCCGTGGAGTGCTTACCGCTACACCGATGTTGTAAAAGTTTTTGTAGAGAATATCAGTGCCATCAATGGAGGCATTCACTGCCGGGAATTCTTTAAGAGCTTGGATGCAAGCTTTTACAAAAAATCCCATAAAACCCAGTTTTACATTGTGCTTTTTTTCGAACTGATCTTTGTACTTGGCGCGAATATCCATCACCGCCGTCATGTCCACTTCGTTAAAAGTGGTCAAGATAGCTGCGGTCTGTTGAGCATGCACCAAGCGCTCGGCAATTTTTTTGCGAATGGTCGTCATCGGCACACGATCAATACTCCCCGATGGCTGCGCCGCTTTGGTAGCAGCAGGAGCTTTGGCGGGTTCTGGAATGACAAGAGTTTTTGGCTGAATATCGAGAACATCTTTTTTAGTCAAACGCCCGTCTTTGCCGGTTCCGGCAACATTTTTTGGATCAATTTGTTTTTCATCGACGATGCGACGAACGGCAGGACTCAAGTGCATGGAAACATCACCGCCGCCGGAGGTCGTAGGAGCCGTCGCTGGAGGAGCAGATTTTGGAGCTGCGGGTTCGCTCTTCGTTGCGGGTTCGGCTTTTGCAGTCGGAGCCGCGCCGGGTTCGATTTTACCAACCGTGGCGCCGATGGCCACTGTTGTTCCCTGCTGAACAGAGATGGTTAAGACGCCTTCGTTTTCGGCCACAACTTCCACGCTGGCTTTGTCGGTTTCGAGAGTGAGTAAAACGTCATTGCGTTTTACAAAGTCGCCCGATTTTTTTAACCAAGAGCCCACAGTAGCTTCGGTCACCGACTCACCAACTGCCGGAACTTTAATCTCTATACTCATTTATTCCTCACTTTTTAAAACAATCATTCCAAATTTTTTGCTGCTCTTGAATATGCCGCTTGGTCGTTCCCGTGGCGGGCGACGCACGATGATCGCGTCCCACATAGGTCACGTCACACTCAATGCCCATTTCCACTAATAAATCTTCTAACGGATGCACGATGCTCATCCATGCACCCATGTTCTTGGGCTCTTCTTGGGCCCATACCACGGACTCCAGTTTCTTGGCGTTTTTCAATAGAGCTTTCAGTTGAGTTTCTGGAAAAGGATACAACTGCTCGACGCGCACAATCGCGGTGTCTGTTATTTTATTTTTCTCGCGATAGTCGGCGAGCTCGTAATACAACTTGCCCGAAACAAAAATACATCTTTTGGCTTTTGCCAGATCCACAACCGTATCGGAAATCACTTCTTGAAACGTTCCCTTTGTTAAATCATCAACACTTGAAACCGCTTGCGGATGACGAAGCAAGGACTTCGGCGACATCACAATCAAAGGAATACGGAATTCGCGTTTGATCTGGCGGCGAAGTGCATGGAAAATTTGCGCAGGCGTTGTCAGGTTGCAAACTTGCATGTTGTTTTGGGCGCAGAGTTGTAAGAATCTCTCGAGGCGTGCGCTGGAGTGCTCGGGACCTTGCCCTTCGTACCCATGGGGCAAAAGCATCACAAGACCGCTCATGCGCATCCATTTTTGTTCGGCGCTGGATAAAAATTGATCGATAATGATTTGCGCACCGTTTGCAAAATCACCGAACTGCGCTTCCCAGATTGTTAAGAAGGTGGGATCGGAGCTTGAGTTACCGTATTCAAAGCCAAGCACGGCCATCTCAGAAAGTGAGCTGTTATAAACGCAGAATTCTTTATCTTCGCGCAATTGTTCTAGCGGATTGTAAATCTCGCCGGTCATAAAATCATAGTAACAAGAATGGCGATGGGAAAAGGTTCCGCGCACGCAGTCCTGCCCCGAAAGGCGAACAGAATTCCCCTCGAGGATCGTGGAACCGTAGGCCAACAACTCAGCCATTCCCCAGTCGATAGGAGTTTCGCCGCTGCCCATTTGTTTGCGCGTTTCTAAAAGTTTAGTGAGCTTAGGATGCAAACGGAAATCTTTTGGCAGCGTGGTCATTTGCTCGGTGATTTTTTTAATATTTGCAGCTGAGGTTTTTGTTTCGGTGGATTTTGTAAAATCCTTGGCTTCGGATCTGCGGAAGCCTTTCCACATTTTACCAAAAGCCTGCGGTAAAAACTTGGGTGGATTTTTTCGAACGTTCTCGAGCAGCGCTTGCAGGTTATCCATTTTTTCTTGGTAGAAGCTGTCGTAAAACGCCTGATCGATGGTTCTTTCCTGCACCAATTTTTTGCCATAGATCTCGCACGGAGTAGAATGCATCTTGATGGTTTGGTACATGGCGGGTTGCGTGTAACTTGGCTCATCACCCTCGTTATGACCATAGCGACGATAACAAATCATTTTAATCAAAACATCGCGTTTAAACTGTTGGCGAAAGCGAATGGAAATATCCATGGCGCGAACGCAGGCCTCGGGGTCGTCACCGTTCACATGGATCACTGGGACTTGCTGAGACTTTGCCACATCCGATGAGTACGGCGAACTGCGCGTGCACTCGGGGTCCGTTGTAAAACCCACTTGGTTGTCGATAATAATATGAATGGAGCCGCCCACTGTGTAGCCTTTAAGATTCGCAAGCTGCAAAGTTTCGGATACCACTCCTTGGCCCGCGAAAGCGGCGTCACCGTGAATTTGCACAGGGATCACTGTCTTGCGCTCGACGGTGTCGTTGCGGAAACGTTGCTTCGCCCGCGCCATCCCGCAGACAACAGGATTGACGGCCTCGAGATGGCTGGGATTAAAAGCGAGAGAAACGTGACAATCTCCATGGGGAGTTTTTTTATCGGTGGAATATCCCATGTGATATTTCACATCGCCTTCGTAATCGGGCGTGTCGGC
>JAYUKO010000142.1:0-4365 GCA_043764415.1 Bdellovibrionales bacterium
GGCACGGAGGCCAATTTTGGGGCGAGTGTTAAACTTGCGAGCCGCACGCATGATCAAGGTGAGTTCCTCGAGGCGCTCCACAACAATAATGGTATTGCGGCCGAGTTTTCGCGAAAGTATAGCGGTCTCGATGTACTCGGCATCTTTAAAGCCGTTACAAATGACGATGGATTTTGGATTGTTCAACATCGCCAGCACAACCAGGAGCTCTGGTTTACTGCCGCACTCAAGGCCCAGAGAGTGGGTCTCACCAAAGCGAATGATCTCTTCGACAAGATGGCGCTGCTGGTTCACCTTGATGGGATACACGCCCTGATAGCGGCCCTTGTAGTTGTATTCGTTGATCGCTTTTGCAAAGCACTCGTTTAGAAGTTTAATGCGCTCTTTTGTTATGTCGGGGAAACGCAGAAGCATGGGCGAACGAATACCGCGTTCTTTAAGATCGTTCGTAAGCTCCATCAAATCAACTTTTGGACCGTTTTCACCGCGCGGGCAAATAATAACGTTGCCGCGTTCGTTGATATCAAAGTAGCCACGACCCCAAGTTTCGATGCCGTAAAGTTCTTTTGATTTTTTAGGAGTCCATGGGGTTGCGGACGTCGGTGTTGTGGGCGTCGGTGTTGCAGTCGTCATCGTGTCACCCGCGGTTGTTGTCGTTGTTGTGTTATCACCTTGCGATGATGTTGAGAATTTTTCCTGGTACATAAATAACCTTCCCCACCCCTAAGTTGCCAATGGCATTTTTAACGGCCTCGATTTCAAGAGCTTTAACCATAACTGAGTCTTGGCTTTCGTCTACTTGGATTTCAATCGCGCCGCGTTTTTTTCCGTTAACCTGAATTCCAATACTGACAGTGTTATCAATAGTCAAATGAGAATTGTAGGTTGGCCATGTCGACAGGGAGGCGAGGCCGGTTTCGCCGATTTTTTCCCACAAATCTTCTGCGAGGTGGGGAGCAAACGGCGCGAGCAGGCTGAGGAGTGGCTTGAGGACCTTTCGCGAGTGGGAGCCGTGCTTGTAAATTTCGTTCACCAGAATCATCAGCGAGCTAATGGCTGTGTTGAAGTTGAAACTCTCGATGTCCTCGCCAATTTTTTTGATTGTCTTGTGGAGCGCACGCTCAAGTTCCTCGGGCAGGGCTTCCTCGGTCAACAAGGATCTTTGATTTTCGTCCACACACAATCGCCACACGCGTTCTAAAAACTTGCGCACCCCGATAATGCCAGTGGAGCTCCAAGGTTTGTCGCGATCTAGGGGGCCTAAAAACAAAATAAAACAGCGCAGGGCATCGGCCCCGTACTCCTCGCGCACATCATCAGGATTGATCACGTTGCCGCGGGATTTTGACATTTTTTCGCCGTCCGTCCCAAGAAT
This sequence comes from Bdellovibrionales bacterium, assembly GCA_043764415.1. Taxonomy (GTDB): domain Bacteria; phylum Bdellovibrionota; class Bdellovibrionia; order Bdellovibrionales; family JAGQZY01; genus JANPLN01. Next base: position 1,376 of record JAYUKO010000142.1, read on the forward strand.
CATTCCTTGGTGGGCGAGTTTCTGAAAGGGCTCCGGGTGGCTCACAAGACCGGCGTCGAACAGCACCTTGTGCCAAAAGCGCGAGTAAAGCAAATGCCCCACGGTGTGCTCGGGGCCGCCCATGTAAAGATCTACGGGCATCCAGTATTTTTGTTTTTCAAAATCAGCCAATGCATTTTCGTTGTGGGGATCCGTGTAGCGCAAAAAATACCACGAGGAGCCCGCAGACCCCGGCATGGTGTCGGTTTCGCGTCTTCCATTGGGCGTGTTCACCCAGCTCTGATTTCGCGAAAGGGGCGCTTGGCCGTCCTCTGACGGTTCGTAGTTGGGCACGGACGGTAGCACCACGGGGAGATCTGCTTGGGCCACGGTTTTGGGCTGGTTAGTGGCATCGAATAAAATGGGAAACGGCTCACCCCAGTAACGTTGACGGCTAAAAAGCCAATCGCGGAGTTTGTACTGAAAGGTTTTTTTGCCGACTTTTTTATCTTCTAGGAAGCCAATGGTTTTTTCGATGGCGGCTTCTTTACCGAGGCCATTTAAAAATTCAGAATTGACTAATTTGCCATCGCCTTCGAAGGGAAGAGCCTCTTCGCTTTCAAGCACGCGCAAAATGGGAAGTGAAAAAGTTTGGGCAAATTCAAAATCGCGAACGTCGTGTCCCGGCACTGCCATGATGGCGCCGGTTCCATAATCCATCAGCACATAATCCGAGGTCCAAATGGGAATTTCTTTGCCGGTGAGGGGGTGGAGAGTAAAGGCCCCGGTAAAGACTCCGGTTTTTTCAGTGTTGGCTTTGCGATCCTTTTCGGACTTGTTTGCCGCAAGCTCGATGTATTTTTCGACGGCTGGCTTTTGCGCCGTGGGAGTAATTTGCAAAGTGAGCGGGTGCTCGGGCGAAATCACGCAGAAGGTAACTCCAAAGAGCGTATCAGGGCGAGTTGTGAATACACTTAACGACTCGGAATGATCCTTGATTTTGAAATCCACGTAGGCGCCTGTGGATTTTCCAATCCAATTTTTTTGCCCTTCGCGCGTGCGCTCCGGCCAATCGATGGTATCGAGATCGCTGAGCAGGCGGTCGGCGTAGTCGGTGATTTTGAGCATCCACTGCTTCATGGGTTTACGAATCACCGGATGGCCGCCGCGCTCGCTTTTGCCGTCGATCACTTCTTCGTTGGCGAGAACGGTTTTGAGCGCTGGACACCAATTGACGGGGGCTTCTTTTTGGTAAGCCAACCCGCGATCAAAAAGAATTTTAAAAATCGATTGTGTCCACTTGTAAAACGACGAGTCGCAGGTGGAGATCTCGCGCGACCAGTCGAAACTAAAACCAAAGCTTTTTAGCTGTCGCCGAAAGTTTTCGATGGCCGTTTGCGTGGTTTTTTCGGGATGTACACCCGTTTGAATGGCGTACTGCTCGGCGGGCAAACCAAAGGCATCATAGCCTATGGGATGCAAAACGTTAAACCCCTTTTGTCGTTTGTAGCGAGCCACTACGTCGTTGGGCGTGAGCGCGGCCATGTGCCCCACGTGCAAGCCGGCGCCAGAGGGATAGGGAAACATATCAAGGGCGTAAAATTTAGGTTTTGGAGAAAAATCGATGGCTTTAAAAGCCTCTTGCTCTTCCCATTTTTTTTGCCATTTAGAATCAATCACGTTGTGCGGGTACGACATGGATTTGGTATAACAACCCAGTGTGGCTGAGTCATGGAAAAAAATGCTTCAAATTGAATCGTTGTGCCTGAATAAAGCGGCGAAGCGGTTGGGGCGTGGTAGTCTGAAATGAGCGGGTCAGTTTGTCTGGCCTTGGGGGCTGTTCACTATGGGACTGTTTAGTTCGAGACTGTGGTCTAGTATCGATGCGCCGATCTTCAAAAATTCAGGCGAAAAACCGATAGAATCTTTAATGAATAACAAAGTTTTGTTGATCGATGATGACAGAGACAACCTCAAGCTTGTCACTCGGCTTTTAGAGCACGAGCAATTGCTTGTGAAGCAGGCCACATCGGGCGTTGAAGGATTGCAATTACTCTCGGAGTATCGACCGGATCTCGTGATTTTAGATATCAATATGCAAGGCCTCAACGGCTTTCAGACCCTCAAGCTCATCCGCCAACGCAACGAGCAAGTGTCGGTGATGTTTTTGACCAGCAACCGCGACACCGAAGACATCATTCGCGGCCTCGAAGCCGGCGCTTTGGATTATATTTGTAAACCTTTTCAACCCCTTGAGCTGATCGCACGGGTGAAAAGTCAGCTCAAGTTCAAAGGCATTCAAGACGATCTGCGCATCGCCAACGAAAAGTTGCAAAACCTTGTGGATATTGATGATTTAACCGGCTTGTACAACATGCGTTCGGTGTACGAAAGACTCAATCAGGAAATCGACCGAGCCCGTCGCTACAAGCACAGCATCGCTGTTTTTATGATGGACATGGATGATTTTAAGCGAGTTAACGACAACCACGATCACCTTTTTGGAAGTTATGTGCTCTCCGAAGTGGGAAAACTTATCAAAGCCAATATCAGATCTGTGGATTTTGCCGCTCGTTACGGTGGCGATGAATTTTTAATTTGCCTCACACAAACCCAGCCTGTGGGAGCCGTGCGTTTTGCCGATCGTTTGCGCAAAAAAATCGACGAGCACGAATTTGTAAATGGACCCGATCAAATCAAGTTGTCTGCCAGTTTTGGGGCTGCGATTTTAGAAAACGGGAAAAGCCAGTTGGATGCACATTCCATTGTGCGCTTAGCGGATGCAAAACTTTACGAAGCTAAGGCTGAGGGTAAAAATCGTGTCATCAGTGCCATGGTTAACGACGAAACGGAATTTGACATCCGTCGCCTGCGCAGAGCTAGCTAACTTATCTACGGAATAAGACTTTTGAGATTCCCAATTTTTTAAAACCTCCTTTTTAAGACACGTACATCCATGTACTCAGTTGACACCCCATCCGGGTCGCAAAGGTCTTAAAAAGGAGGTTTTA
>JAYUKO010000143.1:0-15643 GCA_043764415.1 Bdellovibrionales bacterium
TGTGTTCGTGCCTGCAGTCATTTGCAAGCGCCCCGCAAACAACGTAGGTGGTCTGCGCAAAATTCGCAAATTATTTTTTTGGTTTTTCAAAAAAATATGTTAGTTATTTCGCTAACATAAGAGTGACTGATATGAACTATTACCAACATTTATTAACCCAAATTTCTGTGCGCGAGTCCGCGGTGGATTGCTCGCGCTGTTCTGTGGATTTAAAATGCTGCACCTATCGCCCGTTCATCGCTAATTTTTTAGTGGGCGGGTTTGTAAACTCCGAAATCTTTACAGATGAGTTGATGCAGGAGTGGGACTTTTTAATTTTAGGGCTCACACCAAATATTCGTTACCGCAAGTATTTTGCCAAAAAAGGCAAGTGGGGGTTTGGTACTGATGCGACCTTGCTGTGTACGTTTTTTCAAAAACAAACCGGGCAGTGCAAAATTTGGGAGAGTCGTCCAACTGTTTGCCGAACTTTTTTTTGCAAAAGCAGTTACGCCGAAGCGGGCGCTTACTACTGGAACAAATCTGAAGAGTGGACCTGGTTGCTGGAGTGGGCTTTGCTTGAGGATTTTTTGCATCACCAAGGGTGGACGCTGGAAGAAGTGGCCCGAGCCAAGGAGTATTTGCAAGACAACGCCGTTACAAAAAACACAACGTGGCCCGAGGAGTTTTTTTTACGAGATCGCGAAAAAGCGCGCACGTTTTACGCCGAAGCCAAGCAGTATGTGGACGGCTTAGGTGAGAGTGCCGTGATGGAACTTTTAGGTGTAAAAGGACGACAACTGCACCAAGAACTCCTTGCCGAAAAAGAGAAACTCCGGTAGTTGCATACACATGAGCGAAGTGGCCGAACGCCAAAACAAATTAATTGCCGACTTTACACGCTTTAAGTCGTGGGAAGAGCGTTACAAATATGTCATCGACCTCGGAAAAATGTTACCGGAGCTGCCAGCGGCCTATCGCGATGATAAATTTCTTGTTAAAGGGTGTCAGTCGCGGGTGTGGTTACACGCGCAAAAAAATCCCGCAGGACAAATCGAACTGTTCGCCGACAGTGACGCCATGATTGTAAAGGGCCTGGTCGCCATTCTCCTCCGGGTGTATTCCATGGCTCAGGCTTCGGACATTTTAGCAAATCCACCGACATTTATTGCAGAGCTGGGGTTTCAGTCCCACCTTTCACCAAGCCGAGCCAACGGGCTGTTAGCCATGGTCAAACAGATCATGCTATATGCAGCGGCCATTCAAGCCATGAGCAAATAAGTCTGTTGATTGCAGTGCTTCCTGCAAGACTTCTGTCTAGGCACAAACTCCATCGTTCTCCTCGTGTAAAATTTCCGCTAAGCTCATTTACAGTCAATTAACGAAAGGTTTTAAAATGAAAACATGGATAGTTATCGCAGCAAGTTTAGTATTTTCGCTCACGGCTTTTGCCAATCATCATGAGGGCGGACATGGCGAAATGAAAGAATGTCGCAAGCAAATGATGGAGTTGTGCAAAGGTAAAAAGCGCGGCCCCGAAATGATTCAGTGTATGGAAGAAAACAAAAGCAAAATGTCCGCAGAGTGCCAGCAAAAGCTCGATGAAAAAAAAGAACAAATGAAAAACCACGCAGGCCCATGTAAAGCCGATCGCGAAAAACTTTGCGCCGGTATAAAGCCAGGTGAAGGCCGCATCAGAGACTGCATGAAAGCCAAAATGGCCGAACTCTCTCCCGAGTGCAAAGCCAACATCGAAAAAATGAAAGCCGACCACGCCGCCGAATAAGCGAAGTGATGTCCGAGTTTTTAACTCAATTAGACCAATGGGCTCTTGCGGGATTAATGATGTTTTACCATCTTTTGGGGGTACAGCAAATTCCGCATGAGCTCGATCCGAATTGGTCGGTTGTCGAGCAGTGGGCTGAACAGCATGATGGTACCTACCGTGTAACCATGGAAAGTCAGTCTATTCAAAATGAATGTCTAGAGGGTAAGTCGAAGTATATAGTATTTCCTCAAACATACGAAGGTAAGCAAGAAGTTTTTGCTGACGATTTGAGACTATATACTAACGAGATGGGCGAACCGTGGCACCTGCGTTCAGTGCTCGATAGAATAGTGATTAGCTGTGAACTTGTAAAGTATTCGAAAAAAATCACGTTTCAGTCGACAGTGCAGTTAGCATACTACATTTCTATAAACAAATTTCCTTTTACTGTTGGCAGGTATCCGCATGATCAATTTCTTTTTGATTTGAGCTATATTCTCTCCGCCACTATAAGTCTTTTCCTGTCAATTGTGGGAACGATCATTTTATTTGTGATGAACGTACGCCAATTTAAATTAATTGGGCTCGGAGTTGGCATCGCGATGCTGATGCTTACGCATGTTCCGGGGTACTTTCTTTCGATCGAAATAAGCACTGCCCATGTAATTCAAATGTTTGGAACAATTTTAGTTGCTTACTTTTACATGCTAGACAAAATTCCAATGATATCTGGTAAAAGATTTAGAATCATATACCTCGTTTTCCTCATGGTCAGCGTCGGCATTTCTTTAAACCACAGAGCCACCGACCAGTTTCTTATACTTGCAATGGCATTTTTGGTAATATTTGGGGGATTGAGCTATGCGATTATCAAAAAAGATCTCGACATTGGCGTTCGCACTAACCTTCTGATCGTTTTAACGATCGCGTTGTTCGATGTTTATAGAGGGCAAGCTTACAGGGAGGGGTACGCGAACTTAGCCGGACTCGTCATTGTTGTAGTAATTTTTGAGGTAATAAATATTGTAAGGAACGTTTATCAGATAAACTTAAAAACAAAAAAAATTGAAGGTAACTTAGAGTCCGAAAGAAAGTTGCTACATAAAATAAATTCATCCAACGAGCATTTAAAAAGTATTATTCATGACCTGAAAGCTCCGATAACAAGTTTAAATTTTGCACTTCAGCCTGAGGTTATAGACAAAAGCCGTATTCTATTGATTTCAAAAAGGTTCGACAAAATTTTTGAGAATCTATCCAACGACAATTCTAACACCAGCGCGAGTTGGTATTCCATGAAAACGCTTGCTGCAAACTTAGAAGAAGTTTGTCTGGGAATGGATAGTCTTTTTAAAAAAATATCCATCAGGATAGAGGATAATTGCGATGGATATGTGTTTTACTTTATCGAAGACTTTAAAAATGCATTATCAGAAATTTTGATGAATGCGTTCAAGGCTGCTGAAAAAAATGCAGTAGCGGCTGAGGTGGCCATACAACTTGAGAGCGTTGAAACTGAACTTATGGTAACTATTAGCGATAGTTCTGGAGGAGTGAAGGAAAGCATCCTGAAAAATTTATCCGAGCGTGGAATATCGACTGGCAACTCAGGGCTTGGACTTTGGATGATTAAAAAACGTCTAGCTGAAGTTGGCGGTGCAATGACATATCGTAACAAAGGTAGTGGGTTTGAGATTTGTCTTACATATCCAAAAAAAAATTGAGCATTGCCAAATGGGCGGAAACTCACCGGAACTCAATTAAACCAAGTTTTTTAAACGTTTTTAGTGTGAAATATCCATAGTCGAGCGAGATTTTTTTAGCCGAATGTTTTGGGGCGTTCGGGAAATTATGATGGAAGCTGTGTTCTCCGTCGCCACCAACCAAGATGCATAAAAGATTGGAATTCTTTATTTTAGTTTCTTTTTTAAAAAAGCTAGCTCCGTGTGCATAGCTATTTATGAGCCAAGTGCAATGCCATACACTAACAATTCTAATTGGGCCTAAATAGAAAAAAAGCGAAAGATCATTGCAAAGTGCACAAACTATAAAAAGTATAAATAAAAAAATTAAATTAATTCTCAAATAATGTTTTTCGAAGAAGTTGGTCATTTTATTGCTGCGAAGATCCGGACTGTACTTTAAAGATTTTAGGTATGAAAAGCCATTCGGTCGCTCGTACATCAGCCATAATACGTGTGACCAAATAAATCCTCTTTTGGCACTGTGCGGGTCGCCGTATTTTTCTGAATATCTATGGTGCGATCTATGTGCAGTGGCCCAATAGATCGGCCCTCCTTGAAAACAAAGCGTAGCAGCAATGTGCAAGAGCATATCCAGGCTAATTGTTTTAACCCTAAAGCTCTGGTGAGAAAAGTACCTATGTAGCCCAATTGACGCGCCGATGGTAATAAAGAAAAAATGACTTACTGCCCAGGCTAGCATTGCGTGTTTGGAGGTAAAGAAAAATATGCCGACTGCTGCAGCTAAGTGAATAACTAAAAGAATAATAAAGAATTTCCAAGAAAAAACTTCCTCAATGGACTCAGGTGCTACAGATTTTGCCATATACTCGTATCGTCCTATTATTGGATAAACTATTCGGGCTAAAGACCAGTACGTTAATTTTTCCGGCTGTTTTGCCGATATCATTTCGAGACCAGGAGTATTTGTGGATAACAAAAAAGCTAAGATCAGCAGTAGTACAGTTCACGAGATTAAGATCAGGCAAGAAAGATACGCGGTAGGTTTGGATAACTTGCGCCTTCATCATGAAGGTAAGCGGTACAATCTTACTAACTATAGTCTCTTTGGACTAGCTTTCGAAACAGCAGACAATATTGACTTAGGAGCTACAATCGATGTTGAACTCTTCTTCGGTGACGACTTCAAAGTGGAAGAATTTACGGTGGAGATAAAAAGAAAAGAACAAAAAGAAAGCGTTTTTTCCTACGGCGCAGAGGTTTTTGGTGCGCTTTTTCCAGTAGATGAAATTTTTCAGATTTTCAATTCGCATAAAATCGTGGGCGATGTCGAGCAAAGATATAGCCGATATAAAGGTATAGATTTCTCTGTAAAGAATTACATCGACGATCTGTACATCTGGTTGAACGAAATGGAAGAGCAAGTAAAAAAAATGAGCGTAAGTAATTACGAAAATGCTTCGAAAAAAATGACAGCTGAAAAGTGTGTCATCGATATTGTCGGCCGATCAATCGAAAAAAAACTTAAATCAAACAATAGCATTCTGAATAGTTTAGTCATGCATAATGACTTTGAAAGCAATAAAATTATCTTTGAATATTACAGGTATAGGCTTGGCAAGTTTATCTTTCAGTCACCGTTTACAATGCGGAGTTTTTCTAAGCCCCGCGGTTACGCTGGTGATTTTGAGATGATGAATATAATCTATAAATCGGACAGTTTTGCGAATTCATTGTTCGGTTCTTGTATGGAGCGGGCAGTGGAGTTACACGAAGAACCATCGGCTGTTAGAAACAGAGTCAAGTTTCTTTCTGAAAAGATTATTACAACAGTGCAAGAAAAAAAGAAAGTTTCAATTTTATCAGTGGCCTGTGGGCCGGCCGAGGAAATTAAATATGTCATCAATAATTTAGACCAAGAAAATTTAGATCGAATTGATCTTTTTCTGCTTGATCAAGACGAAGATGCATTGAAGTTTGCGCAGCAGAACATACGAAAATGCTTGCTCGAGGCAGATAAAAAACTCACGATTCATCTTTTAAAGAAAAATATTAAAGAAATAATTGTTGAGGGGATTGAAGAGGACTTTGATCTAATTTATTCAGCAGGACTTTTCGATTATTTTTCAGATGCTGTTGCTACGAGAGCTGCTAAAAGTTTGTTCAAGTCACTCAGTGCCGGTGGCTCTCTTGTGATTGGTAACTTTAATACTAGTTCGCCAAATACTTTTGGAATGTTGGCGCTGTTCGATTGGTATTTAATTTTGAGAAGTAACGAAGACCTACTTAGAATTTTTAACATTAGCGGTTCGCAATGCACAGTCGAGTCCGAGCCAAACAACGTGAATTTATTTTGTGTACTGAAGAAGTAATTTTATGGAACCAGAAGCTGCAGAAAGAAAAAGTAAGGAGCGCGCTGACGTAATCGTCACCTTCGTATCATTCGCATCTTCGATGTATGTCCTGCCGCTTTATCTGCTTTTTTCTGTCGCAGATTATATATGGTACCGCGAGTACTTTTGGCCGTTTTTGCTTTTAAGAATTTGTTCAATTGTTATTTTCTTTGGTTTGAATAAGATTATCTCCGCTTCAACTCGATCATTACCTCGAATTGAAAAGTATGCGGTAGTCTTTATCGCATCATGTGCGCTCCCAATTCAAATTATGCTAGCCATTTTGCCAGCGGACTCACCTTACTATGTTGGCCTAATTCTAATTATGGTGGGCGTGGCAACGGGTTTGCGCTTCACATGGCGTTACTACTTTATTTGTATGGGTATTATCGTATTACCTTTTCTGGTTGGTGGAATCACCAAGATAAACGAACTGAGTACAACCTATTTTCTTTTAAACTCAGTTTTTTTGCTCTCAGTTGCAACAATTTGTACTGTAGGACGACTTTTTTTTGAAAGGCTAAATGATCGCGAATTTGTTCTGCGGCTGGAACTAGAAAATGAAATTACAAACCGAGATATTATAATAGACAGGAAATCCTCTGAGGCTCTTAAGTTAAAAAGTTTGAGTAAACAATTTAGCCCGCAAATTATCAAAAGCATTGTAGATGGTAGTTTAGACATTAAAGCAGATCTGTATCAGTCGGATATTTGTGCAATTTTCATCGACATTAAGGATTCAACAAAGAAATTAATAAGCATTAGCCCATCCCAAATGCAACGGGTAATCTCCATGTACGTTGAAGACGTGATGGGATTATTTTTGAAATTTGATATAACAGTAGATAAATTTCTTGGTGATGGCGTGATGGGATTTACAAATAACCCTGTTCCACAAGATGATTACATCGAAAGAGCATTATCTTGCGCGTTTGAGGTGCTTGATCGATTACAGTCTAAGAAAAAGGTATATGAAGAACTATGGGATGGTGCATTCGAAGTTAGGGTGGGCATTTCTGTGGGTAATGCAACCGTCGGTTTTTATGGAAGCGACTTGCATGTGAAGTCCTATACAGCTATTGGAAAAGTAATCAACTTAGCGTCAAGGATAAACGGTATTGCTCCTGCTAACGGCATCGTCCTCACCCAAGAGACAGTTGATGCGCTAAAGAACAAGCAGACAGACTTATTTGCAAGTTTGGAACTTATTCCGATTAGGTCTATTGTTCTCAAAGGCTTTGAAACAGAAGAAGTGACTTTGTTTGAAGTACGTAATTTGAAAACCCATTCAAATCTTCATAATGGTGACGAAGACGTATGCCCGAACGGACATGGCTTACTTTTTTTGAGCAAAAACACCAAAGGGGTTTACATCCTTAAATGTAGAGATTGTGAATTTATTTTAGATGAAAACAACTCAAACAACGAGAAAAGGGCCGCCTAAACTTTCCGCACAGCTCCTGCCAATTCGGAGTGACAATCGTACGAAAATCTTGCAGATTTAAGTTGATGACAAAACTCAGCGTAAACGTAAATAAAGTGGCGACGATTCGGAATGCTCGGGGGAAGAATACGCCCGATGTGTTGCAGGCGGCGCTTAAGATTATTGAGTATGGTGCCCATGGGATCACGGTGCATCCTCGGCCCGACGAGCGGCACATTCGCTGGAGCGATGTGGAACTGCTAAAGGCTCACATTGCGGTGGAGCTGAACATTGAGGGGTATCCCACAAACGACTTCCTCATTAAGTGCACCGACATTTTACCCGCCCAATGCACCTTGGTTCCGGACCCTCCTCATGTTCTCACCTCCAACGCTGGTTGGCGCATGCAGGGCAACGAAAAAACACTGCAGACGGCAGTCCCGTTGCTTAAAGAAAAAGGCATTCGCGTGTCGCTGTTCGTGGATCCGCAACATATCACCACTCAGGAACTTTTAGAATTTCGCGACATGGGTGTGGACCGCATCGAGCTTTACACCGAAGCCTATGCCGACCATTTCGGCACGCCGGCGCAAAAAGAAACCACGGCCAAATACCTTCAGTGTGCCCAACTGGCAGACTCCATGGGACTGGAAATCAACGCCGGCCATGATCTCAACCTGCACAATCTCAAACACTTTGTGCAAACCATTCCCATGGTGAAGGAAGTGTCCATCGGGCATGCGCTGGTTTGTGACGCTTTGGAAATGGGCTGGCAGCAGACAGTCATAGAATATCTGCGCTGTTTGTACTAAGCGCCTAGTTGCGAATCGTAAAGAGAGCATTGCACTTTAGCTTTTGAGGTCCGGGCTCCAGCGCTCGATCGCGAGCGGTGGACGAGAATAAAAACCGGCTGTAGCTTCCCCAGCGAAGCAGCGCTCCCAGCTCATATATATAGTCACGGGCTGGAAAACTGACGTAATGCCACAATCCCATCTTTATCGGACCAATCATCATGCCCGTGGTAAAAAGCACGTCGGCATCCGGGGTGAAGGGGAGTTGCTGCAGGTTTAAACGGTATCCGTCCATGGCATGGCCCTCGTTGTGCAAAAAATAATCGGGAGCGTTTGAAACATCCAGCACACTCACGCGCAGTTGTTGCTCGCGCAATACGCTTGCGATTTTGCCAAACGAGGCGTCGGCCAGATTTCCGCGAACGGAGATGATTTTATCCTCACCGGCCAGACGGTGAAGCCGTTGATAGCGCTCTTCGCTCAGTAAAAAACCGCCCATCGAGCCTCGTGACACATCAGAAAGTTTTAATATTTTCAAAAAGTAAATAAAGCGTGCTTTTTTATCCTGAAACTCCCCAACCAAAAGCTCTTCAAAATAATGCGTATTTAAAAAGTCGGCCATCTGTTTAAACTCGGCGGTTTCGAAAAGATCTTCTAACTCGGGGAAGTCGCTGAATACTTTTTCAAGACCCATAAAATTTAATAAAAAGTCGCGACGGGTGGGCGAACGGCGGAGCACGTCGATTTGGTAGCGGTTAAACTGCACAATGCCGGGATCGATATCCATCATCACCACATGGCTAAAATTTCCGCGCGAAGCGTTCTCCAGTGTGCGAAACGTTCCAACGGAAATCAAAACATCGGTCTTGTTAAAAAGAGAGCTATCAAACAGGTAAAAATGGTCTTCATTGGGAACAACAAAAGCGCCATCCGTGAAAAGCAATTTGTTATCCACGGGGCGCGCATCAGTAAAGTGATCCGCAAAACTCTGAGCGTTGGAGTTGGCAGATACAATAAGAATAAGCAAAGCGATTAAATAATGATTCATGGAGATTCAGCGGATTGTAGTGAATCTCTATTAAAGAGTTCCATGTAAATCGACATCCATGAATTTCTTATAGAACCGTCTCCGTTATGGACAAAAAAGCGACAATCCTCGCGCGCTCCTATCATGCCAAAGTGACATATTTTGCGAAGTCGCTTCGGCTAATTTTTAAAAACTTCGTAATTTCGAATACTTAGCTGGTCCCATATTGTGGGATGAAGTTTGCACATCTTTCAAACGAAGAACTTTTAAAGGGCCACAAACCCTGGAGGAATTATGTTGAGCGTACAAACCAAGATTGCACAAAGCCTGTTGCTTTTGATCGTGCTGCCCACAGTGATAGCGTGCTCGAAATCAAAGTTTACAGCGACGCAAGCTCAACCCGTGGCACCCGTGGAGCAGACAAACAATCCACGCACAAAACCGCCAACGTACAATCCGACACCCAGTCAACCCCCTTACGACTGCCGTCGCAATAACACGTGCCAACAGCCACAGCCAAACACTCCGCCTCCACAGAGCGAGTGCCAAGACTATAATTATGAATATTCGAACAACGCGCCAAAAACAGTTCATGTATGGGTTGTAATGGATGGTTCTAAATCCAACGAGACCGAACGCTATAATCAATTAAAGGGTCTTATCGAAATGTACGAAAACACCATCGCTCGCGAAATTCCCATTCACTTGGGCGTGATCACGGGTCACTCGGCCGAAAGTTATCATTCAGCGCTTCGTGGAAATAACTTTTTTAAATACGCTAGCGAAGATCTCGACGTTCTCCGTTTTGATCACACCGAAACAACACGCAGAAACAATTTAATTCGTCTTAAAAATAAAATCCTGCATATGCAAACTGACAACTCGCGCGGAATCTCTGATGGTGGAGAATTATTAACAGCTAACCTGATGGCTGTTTTAAAAAACAACCAGTACCGCACTCTGATGAGAATGCAAGATAAAGACATCTTAAACATTCACTTCATCGGCGACGAGAACGACGCTTGTACGATCGGCGAAGTTCCTTCCACGCTTCCTATCTACGCTCCTATTCGTTCGGACGAACGAGGCATGACGTCTGAGCAGATCGCTCGCAAAAGACATTGCGTTCAAGACGTTACAAATTACAGCATCAACATGAATGTATCTGATGGCGGCCGCGGCTATAGCCAAACGCTTGCGCAAGAGTTGATCAGTCTGAGCCAACACTTTAATATGCACATGTCGGCCTTTGTTTACACAGGCGAAAACGGAGTTCCTGCTGGTGGACAAAACGAAATCGGTCGCGGAATTATCGATCTTTTAGGCGCTCTCGGACAAAACAATGTGAACTCTAAAGTCTTCGACCTTGCGTCTCTTTCTACGACCTCTGCTTATAGCTCCGCCGAAGCCAGTGCCTCGATCTCGGCAGCTGGTGCTTCGATTGTTGAAGGGATGAACAGTTCACTTTCTCAACGAGTACAAATCAGAGATGCGAACGGCCGAGCCGTTGAGTTGAAGGCCGCAAACGTTGAAGCGGTAACTGTGGACGGACGTCGCGTTGAGCACAGAGTGGAGCAAGGCGGATATGTTCGACTGATCCGCGGTTGCCCAAGCGAAGGCCGTAAGATCACAGTTCGTTACTGTAACCGTGGTTCAAGATAATTTAAAATATTAAATGTTTAACCAAGCCCTCCGAAAGAGGGCTTTTTTTTGGGGTTTTTATGTTTTTACGCGTACGCTTGTTGTTTTTAAGCTTAGCTCTGCCGCTACTAACTCAGTGTCTTGAAGCGGAAAAACCAAAACACGTTTATCGATTTGATTTTGATAACGAACAGCAAGCAAAGCAGGTTTTAAGTAGCCTGTCAGTCACCTGCGAAAGTCCCGGCAGTTGTCCAGAGGCTTCGGGCGGTTTGTTTTATTTAGAAACCACAAAGTACTCATATTCGACAAGTTACAGCGGTGGAACCTGCTCGCAAACTTTGATCGCCCCCAATAAAATTTTAACCAATCGACACTGTTTGCCAGCCAATGCTTTAGTCAAAGGAGCCGCCTGTAGCAACGTCACCGCGTTTTTTCCGCCGACTCTCAACAAGCCCGCCGAAAAAATAGTCTGTAAATCAGTTTTAGATTTGAGTGCCGCCTATACAGCGTCAGATTCCATTCATCCCGACTGGGCCGTTCTCGAGCTGGTGTCCGACTCCACCCGCACGCCAGTGGCTACGAATACGGATGGAATTCCGCAAGACACAGTGATTAGCGCGTTTCCTGTTTATTACTCGCGCACGTTTATTCAAAGTAACGGCAATTCAGCCACATTTTCTATTACCGGCAAAATCCGAAAAATTTCTTGCACCTCTAAAATGAACAGCGCGTACTCGACGTACTATGTGCACGCTCAGAATCCTTTGGTTTCCCTGGTTTGTGACACCGAAGTGATTCATGGCAATTCAGGCACTGGAATTTTAAGTGCCGATCAGCGATTGATGGGAGCCATCAGTATGGCGGTTAAGGATAGCACTGAGTCCGTTAGTTTTATGGGTGAAACACGATCCTTGGACAATAAGTACGCTGGTGGAACGAACGCTCACTGTATTAAAAGTCTTAATCAACAGCCTAGCGAAGCCTGCGCCTTCGACGATCGCAACGAGCAACAATCCACCATTGGCGATTGGTTTACTTTAATCTATGCAAAACAGGTGCAAACGCCCGAGCAGGAAACGTATGATAAATTCCTTGCAGAGTCTTCCCAAATTCAATGGGAGGATTTTAATATCGATTTTATCAACTCCATCTACAAAGCCGAAAAATTTGAAGAGGTGGCGAAGGTGATGAGTTTTGTTGTAACCGAATCGGTCGTGCAACATGATCTGCGACTTCGTTTTCCCAAAACGCCGCGCTGTATTTCGATGGCGATGCGCGCAAGCAGCCCTTTTGTTTTTTACATGCCGGGGTTTTATTCCAACTACATGGATTATGATTTTCTTCCGTCAACTTTGCTCGTGGTACCGTTAAAGCCTTCGCGTTTGAGTTTTACGGCTCGCTTTGATCAGCGAAGCAATGTTTTTAAAGCTCGGCTTCAACGTTTGGATGCGGACAAGAGAGATGAATTTTTACATTTGAGTGCAAAAATAGTAGATGAGATGGGTAGTTGTTTATACGCAAAATACTCTTTCTCTTGTACGGCATTTTTCGATGCGGGCCACAAACTTGATGTCTTATTAAATCCCAGCGCCACGGACTCATCGCTTTATTTTAACGAAGACTTTATCGATGGGAACACCGCCGGCGGCAACGAAGTTTCCATTCCCGTGTGCGAAGACTAAGCTTTCATCATCGCGTTTTTATTCCCTGAGGTGCTTTGGCGCCTGGTGGGTTTGAATCCTGCTTTGCAAGAATCAGGGCGGTGAGCTGTACTAACTTTTTTTCTTCGAGAAGAGTGCCCCATGCGGGCATTCCCTTTTCCAAAACTCCCACTTTAAGAACATTGATAATATCGGGAGCCGTGCCTTTGCCTTGAATCCAATGTGTATCCGTCAAGTTGGGCCCACTTCCTCCTTGCAGAGCATTCCCGTGACAAACTGAGCAGCGAGTTTGATACAAGGTATTGGCACTTTGCAAGTCGGCCACTTGAATTTGCATTGAAAGATCTTCGGGCTTCAATTCGTTTTGTGACGAGAGAGTACCCTTGTCTTCGTGCGAATAATAAATAAAAATAAAAAAGACAATGCCCAAAAAAGTCCACAGCAACCACATGGTTAAGTGATTGTTGTATTTCTGAGTTCCATCATCTTTATCGTTCATGTTTGCTGAGATTTTTCCAATAGGTTATGTCGGTCGAGAATTTTATAGGCTCGACCCTGCGAAGAAATAAAGCCGTCTTTTTCAAACTGAGAAAGATTTCGCATCACTGTTTCGGGGGTTGTTCCTGCCCACTGTGCGATTTCACGGCGGGTCCATGGTTGATCGTGAAAATGCTCATCCAAAAACAGAATCGCTTCGGCCACGCGCTCGGGGGCGCCTTTGTTCACTTGTGTGACCCATTTGTCCTCGGCAGTTCGCAAATCTTTTGCAAGTTGTTGAAGAAGGTTCATCGCAACCTGTGGATAGTTGCGCACGATTTCTGATAAAATACTTTTTGGCAGAAAACACAGAGCTGAATCCTCAATACAGATGGCACTGGCTCGGTAAGTTTCGTCTGCAAACAGTGAGCGGTATCCCAAAGCTTGGCCGGCATTGAGCAAACGAAGGGTATTGATGGAGCCTTCGGCGGAGGTAGATTGTAATTTTACGAGTCCGGTCTGAATGACATACAAACCAATTGGCGTATTTCCCTCGTAAAAAATAGTTTGCCCGGCTTTAAATTTAACCTCCGAGCGCGAACGACGAACCTCTTCATCAGCACCGTGCACAGAGCACAGAGGGCTTACTTCGCGGTTTTCGCACTTAAGACACTGAGAAAGAGTGCAATTTTGTTCTGCGTCGGCATGATTGGACATGGAGGCAACTTATCAAAGCCCGACGGATTTGGAAAGCTCCCGTCAGAGACGGGAGCTATTTTACAAAACCCCGTCAGAGACGAGTGCTATTTTACAAAACTTTTTACTTTTTACGTTTTGGCGTTGGCTTTGGTTTTGGATACGTTGGAGCGGCGCCCTTGCGAGCGTTGTCGTTGGCTTTTTCAGCGCGACCGGGATTCGCGCCAAGCGGAGTTGCCGAATTTAACACTCCCGCAGATTCCATCTCGGCGGCGCCTTCACGCTTTACAAAAAATTCCACGCGTCTGTTCAAAGCTCGTCCTTGATAATTGCGATTGCTCGCAATAGGACTGCGTTCGCCTTCGCCCTCGGCGCGGACCTTTTCGCGATGTTCGGGAGGCAAATAGCCCTTGATCACTTCGGCCACAGAGCGTGAGCGCTTGACGCTGAGATTTAAATTATAAGTATCGCTGCCCACAGAGTCCGTGTGACCAATAACAACCAGCTTTTTAAAGCCGTTCCCCTTTAACAGATAATCCGCCATTTTTTTAAGATAGGGTTTAAAGTCTTCGCGTACGGAGGTTCCGTTGAACTCAAACAAAATATTTTTGGCGAGGAAGCGCTCGTCGGTTTTTGGAGCCGGGGCGGCGAAAGCATCGGGCTCGTCGATGTAGGTGTAATCGGGCGCAGCGACGGGTGCTTCAGGCGTGGCAGCCACTTCGCCCACTTGAGCCATCTCTTCGTTGAGTTCGTCCACTATATAATCAGAAGCTTGAGCCTCTTCTCCGGACGAGAATATGGGTCCAAATGTCCAATTGATCCCGGCATAGGCCCGCCAGTCGGGCGAAGCCGTGCCGTGCACGATTTCGGAGCCAATACCAAAGTGTGCAGCGATGTCGTACATCATGTCCCACTTAGCTCCCAAAAGCACCTCGGCCACGGATTGATCGCGATCAGAGGTAAAAGCGATCTCTTCTGCGGGAATGGCGCCGTAAATTTCGCCGATGAGTTTAAAATCCCAATCTGTAAAGTAGTAGCTACCTGCCACCGAGGCCAGGTACTGATTGCCAAAGGGCTGAATCGTCGTTGTTCCAATGGTGATGGGCGTGCCTGGATCGCGCGCGCGGTACCCAAGGTTTACGCCCCAGGTAAATTGATTGATGGTGTTGTCGTAGGCCACTTCTAGATTGTAGGTGGGGCCGGGTTGGTCGCCGGTGAAAGGAAAGTTTTCGATCATAAAAAAGTTCACCGAGCCGATCACAGCAATTCCCTGGGACATGGCATCCCAAATACGATACTTGGTGTTTAAGCGAACTTCGTTGATCCCCGTTTGCTCAAACTGGCCGCGAAAGGCCGTGGAGTTTTCGTCCACCGTTTGCGAGAGCACCTGGGGAAGACTGATGCCCACATCCCAGTTGTTTAAAATCCCAAAACCCATGTTGAGATCCATGGAGAGCAAGGAGTCTTTGGGCTCAAAGCGACTGGCGGTGCTTGTGTCCTCATAATTAGGCAGAGTGTTTACGGCGTAGTTTAAGAAGAAGCCAAAGTTTATTACGCCTGGCGACAAAGTCTTTGAAGAGTGCACGGTGACGAAATCAAGGCCGCTGGTGGTGGGATTGAAGTTTTGCGTATCCACCCCAACGACGTTTGCGTAGGCAAAAAACGGAAAGGTGCAGATAAATAGAATTAGTTTCTTCATGGGGGCTCCGTCCTGGTTGGTGCTTACTGTTAGTCTAGACAAAGGTTGTAAAAATTCAACGGGTTTTCAATTGAAAACCCTGTTTAGAAATAAGGTCCTAATGCTTGGTGATAAACTTTGAGAAGCTGCTAAATGATGGCATACTGATTTTGCCATTAGATATGTTCTCCTTAAATTAAGAGTTAGTTGCTTGAAGGGAGCTTAAAAAGCTCCCTTTTTTTATGTCTTGTTCAATTTTTGTTTACATTACCGTAAACTATTTTACGATCTGATTCGTAAAACGTGCGAAATTTGACTTCACCTCGACAAATTGCAATAAAGACACAATATGTGAGTGAGGATGCGAGATTTATGCTGATGAAAAAAGTAAATAAAGGCGAGATGC
>JAYUKO010000144.1:0-4324 GCA_043764415.1 Bdellovibrionales bacterium
AGCCAGTAAGTGAGGGGCTTCTTCATCCCTTGTAGGCAGTCACTTCGATCTCAACGTTCACGCCCTTAGGCAATCCCGAAACTTGCACGGTGGAGCGCGCTGGTGGGAGCTCTTTAAAAGCTTCGGCGTAAATAGCATTCACTTTTGCGAAGTCGGCCATGTCGGTAAGGAAGATCGTGGTTTTTACGATTTGGTTCCAAGTGTAGCCAGCTTTGTCTAAAACAGCTTTAATGTTTTTCATCACTTGGCGGGTTTGCGCTTCCACATCACCGGTCAAAACGGCATCGGTTGCAGGATCAATGGCAATTTGGCCCGAGCAAAAAAGCATGTTACCCGCTTCGATGGCTTGCGAGTAGGGACCCACTGGTTTTGGTGCGTTTTCTGATTGAATCACTTTTTTCACAAATGCTCCTTTGATGTGTTTAGAAGTAAAAAATAATACCGGCGCTAAAAAGATCATCGCCAATGGTGCGAAAGCGTGAACCACCGTCGCCGGTGATGATGCCAATTCCCGTCTCGAAGGTGAAAGCTAAGCTGTCCAATCCGGTGAGAAAAAACTCTCCTCCGAGAATGGCCGAAAACTCAAAGTTGGATTTGTCTTCGTAACCTGTGGCTTCGAGCTCTTCGTGGGACGAAAAGCCAGTGGCGGCACCCATATAAAAATTCATCTGGCTTTCCATAAATACCATACGGCGCACTTTTACCAGCGCGCCAAACTTGGAATCATCGCGTTTGGTGTCGATGCCTAAGGCTCCAGAAATCGCAAAGCGCTGGTTAGGGTAGTAGTGAGCGGTGATCATTGGGATGTCCACGGCTCCCATTTGCTGGGAAAAGCCAAGCCCCAAGCGATTGGTGAGGTCCACGGCATTGGCCACAGAACCAGTGCTTAAAATAGCAGCGAAAAATAAAGAAACGATGTATCCCACGGTACCCCCGAAACAAAAGTTGGTAAGCTCGAGATTTAATCTGTTTTTGAGAAGAGATTCAATGAAAAATCTTGATTTAAAAGGTTAAACTCGCTAAGTCATTAGCACATTTAGGGCGTGTAGCTCAGTTGGGAGAGCATCAGCATGGCATGTTGAGGGTCGCAGGTTCAACTCCTGTCACGTCCACCACTTCTCAAAGCGAGAATTGGTGTTGCTTTCATCTAATGATTTCTTTTAGAGCTGCTCTCCGCAGCGATCTTAGCAAGTTCAACTGAAATTTTATCTGGTGGCAGAACGAAATCAACGCAACCTGAGGCTTGAGCATGAAGAGGCATGGAGTCGACGTCGGCTGACAGATCCTGTGCAAAAGTTTTACCCCCCTTGGCCTTGACGAGCTTACATCCTTCGGTGCCATCGCCATCTCCACCGGAAAGTATAACGCAGATCGCACGCACTCCCATACTCTCAGCCAAAGAACTCAGAAAATAATCTACCTGATTGTGCCGTCCCTTATTCAGCGTTCGAGGAGAGACGACTCTGAAAGTAAAATTATCCATCAGAAGATTAGTGTTCGGAGCGATCACATAAACATGATTTGCCTGAACGGACATTCCTTCGGAGGCCTGAATTGCGGGCATGTTCGTTGATCGCGACAAGAGATGCGCCAATAAACTATCGGCAGTTGGGCTGAGATGAGCAATGAAGACGAATGCCATACCTGTTTCTGACGGCAGCGCTTCAAGGAGAGCAGTATACGCCTTAAGGCCTCCCGCTGACCCACCGATACCGACAACGAAGTTAGGCTTTGAATGAGTCACTAGTCACCTTTTTCTGTGCAAGTTCAGCCACCATATGAGCGAGGCGGAAAGTATCAAAGGGCTTCGCCATATGTGCATCAAAACCAGCCGACAGGGCTCTCTGCACATCCCCCTTCGTTGCAAATGCAGTGAGCGCCAATGACGGGACGTCTCCTTGCTGTTGAGGTCCCAATTTTCTTATCTTTCGAATCAGGCTATAACCATCCTCACCTGGTATGGAAATATCGCTTATTAAAACGTTCGGTCTAAAGTTTTTGAAGGCCGCCACCGCTTCGCCGACTGTTCCACATGGAAGAGTTTTGGCTCCAAAAGAATTAAGGGCCTCAACCAAAACTTCGAGGGCACTTGGATCATCTTCAACCACCAGCACTCGCAGCCCAGAAAGATTGGCCGGTTCGAGTTCTGACATTCTATCTTCTACGATTAGAGCAGTTTTATTTTGCAAGCCACCTGCTCCAGATCTCATTGGAAATAAAACGGTAAATGTTGCTCCCTTTCCTAGTCCCTCGCTTTCGGCCCGAACAGTTCCGTTCTGTAACTGAACTAAATCGCGAACAATAGATAACCCGAGGCCAAGTCCACCGTGAACACGGACAGAGCTGCTGTCGGCCTGACTAAAGCGATCAAAAAGTTTTGGCAAAAACTCTGGGAGAATTCCCTTTCCTTGGTCGATCACTTTAATCGATGCGAACTGGTCTCCATGTTCCTCGACGGCCTCAACCAGAACCGTTATCACGCCGCTATTATTGGAAAATTTTATCGCATTGGTTAGCAGATTACATATTATCTGTTTAAGTCGATCACGGTCGCCCCAAATTTTTTCCGACTGCAATTTTATTTCCGACTGCAAAATGATTTGCTTATTTTCAGCGAGCGTATGGACCGCTTGTATGGCGACCCTTACCGAATCTTTCGGATCAACTTCGGAGAAAGTTATAGAAAGTTTTCCTGACCGAATCCGTGTGACGTCGAGTAAATCGTTAATCAACTGGCTCTGCATCTTTGCAGACTGCTCGATCATCCTCATGCCAAGCTTGATCTTATCGGGACTAAAATTCGGTGTTTGAATAAGCTGAGACCATGAGAGAATTGAAGTGAGTGGAGTGCGAAGTTCATGCGAGAGAGTGGCTATGAAATCGTCTTTTGTCTTATTTGCTTCCTCTGCCTCTGCACGGGAGTTTTGCTCTTTGGCCAGTAATTGTGCCAAGGCGGCCTGCATACATTTTTCCGCACTAATATCTCGCGCGACTTCCGACAAGCCTAAGATCTCGCCTTTGGAGGAGATCACCGGCGAAATCGTGAGTGCGACATCAAACGTTGATCCGTCTTTGCGTCGTCGAACAGATTCAAAGCGTTCTAGGCGCTCGCCGCGATTAAATCGTTCAAGAATATCGACGTTTTCGGTCGGTCGATCTGTTGGAATTAAGATGGAAATATGCCGGCCGATCACCTCGTCGGCACTATATCCGAATAAGCGATTCGCGCTTTTATTCCAACTTGTGATGATGTCATTTAGATCTTTACTGATGATGGCATCATCCGACGAATCCACGATAGCGCTAAACAAACCTTTTAATTGATCTTCATGCTTGCGAGCAGTTATATCTCGGAAAATAATCGCAACGCGACTCTGTGTTTCGTCATCGACGCGGAAGGCGTAGAGTTCCAAAACTTTAGATTTGGATACAAGTAAACGCTCAAATCTTTTTGGCTCGCCAGTTTTAAGAATAGTGTCATAGATTTGAATCCATTCCTCAGATTCGCTGGGAATAACTTGTCGAATGGTTTTCCCCACGACGCCAACAACTCCGGATTGAACTTCGTATGCTGGGTTTGTTTCGATGTGACGAAAATCCAACGGATTTTCTGGGGGACCTTCAATTTTTTCTATAACGCAAAAGCCTTCGTCGATTGAATCAAAGAGTGCGCGATAACGAAGTTCAGAGCGTCGCAACGCCGCCTGGTGTTCCTTTTGTTCTGTGATATCATCGAAACTTAGCAAAATTGCTTGGGACTCTTGGGACTCTTGGGACTCTTGGGACATTTCCCCCACCCACTGGATAAGACTCGCGGAGATAAGTAGAGTGCGCCGTCCAATGAGAGGAAACTCACAAATCATTTCAACATTTTTTATTTTCGTTTTCGTCCTGAGCATCTCAGTGAGAAGCCTTTTTGTCGATAGCAACGGATCACTCTGAATTTCCAGAGCCTCGAAAAAATCTTTCCCTATGATGTTTTGCGAGAGTTTAAAATTCTCCCAGAATGCGCGATTCGCGGACCTCATTCGCAACTGATCATCCAGAAGTAAGAGGGGGACCGCTACTGTTTCTGAGACTGAAGTTAGATAATCTTGAGCTTTTTTCGACGCCTCAACCTGCTGCTTCAGCGCTTCGATGTCCACTAAGGTAATGACAGCTCCGTCGATTCGGTTGTCGATCGTCTTATACGGTCGAATTTGCAGTCGCACCCAGCGGCCTTGACGATCTTTGATTTCTTTTTCTTGGGGCTTTAACGAGTCGGTGACTTCCTTGATCAAAGATTGGAAATCTAGATTTAACTCAGATTTGATATCCCCAATAG
>JAYUKO010000145.1:0-15603 GCA_043764415.1 Bdellovibrionales bacterium
GCTTTGTAAGAGCTTCGCACAAGGGCGCCACTCGCGCAGTAAATAAATCCTAATTTTAACGCTTCTTGTTCCCAGAATTTAAATTTTTCTGGAGTCACAAAATCGATCACCTTCAGGTGGCGCCGCGTGGGCTGAAGATATTGTCCGAAGGTCACGATGTCGCAACCGACTGCGCGCAGATCGCGCATGGTCTGCATGATTTCCTCGTCGGTTTCGCCAAGGCCCAACATCACCGAAGTTTTGGTGTACATTTTAGGGTTGAGTTTTTTAACCGTCGCTAAAGTTAACAACGATTGTCTGTAAGTCGCACGAGGGTCGCGCACCTTTGGCGTAAGACGTTCCACAGTTTCCACGTTGTGCGCAAAAACTTCGGGCTGCGAGCGAACCACACGTTCGATCAATTCTTCCTGTCCCAAAAAGTCTGGAGTTAACACTTCGACAATCAATTTTGGATCATTGGCCTTCATCACTTCGATGGTGCGCGCAAAGTGATCGGCGCCCTGATCGGGCATATCATCGCGGTTCACACTCGTGATCACCACGTACTTTAAACCCATTTGGGCAATGGCCCAGCCTACTTTTTCGGGCTCTTGCTCGTCGATTTTTCCTTTGGGATTTCCGGTTTTCACCGCGCAAAAACGACAGCCCCGGGTGCAGACTTCGCCCATCAACATAAAGGTCGCTGTGCCGCCCGCCCAGCATTCGCCGATATTGGGACAACGGGCCTCTTGGCAAACAGTGGCTAATTTTAGATTTCCAAGCATGCTTTTGATCGTATTGTAAGCCTCGCCCGAAGGGGCTTTGACTTTGAGCCATTCTGGCTTGGGAACTCGCACAACATCTGCCATAGTTTTTACTCCGTTTAGAGGTTGTAAAGCTGGCCGCAAAATAAGGCAACTCACACGCCTATTGTGCTCTGCATAAACGCTCTTCAATCCGCTATGAAATCACGCTATGGTGCCTGACAACCAAGGAATAATAATGAAGTTTGAAAACCCGCTCATCGAAGGCGTTTTTGTGAAACGCTATAAGAGATTTTTTGCCGACATCCTCCTGGGCGACCAAACGGTCGTCGCCCATACGCCCAACACCGGTAGCATGAAAGGTTGCAGCGATCCCAACAGCGCGTGCCTCGTATCGCCGGCAACGAACCCTGAGCGCAAATTGCGCTACACTCTCGAAATGATTCGCACGCCAAAATCCTGGGTGGGCGTCAACACAGGCAACCCGCCTTCGTTGGTTCGCGAACTTTTTGCAAGCCAAACTGTTCCCCATTGGAAAGACTTCGATGGATTCCAAGCAGAAGTAAAAATCAATGCACTGACCCGTTTGGACGGGGCGCTTTGGAAGAGTTCAGAACAAAAAAATGTAAAGAATGGAAAGCTGACCAAGCTTGAAGGACCTTTGCATTTTTTCGAAATCAAAAATGTATCTTTAGCAGTGACTGTTGGCGAAAACGCCGCCGAAAAAACAGTGGCCATGTTTCCCGACGCCGTCACCGAACGCGGGCAAAAACATTTACAAGAAATGATGGATTTGATGGAACAGGGATTCACCTGCGAAATGATTTACGTGATTCAGCGCGAGGATTGCACAGAATTTGCACCGGCAGACCACATCGACCCGGAGTATGGAAAACTTTTGCGCAAAGCCGTTACAAAGGGGCTCCGTGTTTCAGCGCTTCCCTGTCGCCTCAGCAAAGAAGAAATAGTTCTTCAAGCAGAGCCCCTGAGAGTGAAATTTTGAGTTAAAAACCGTAAATTTATGGGCGGAGCCAGCTCCCGTGCCGATCTGTCTCATTATGAAACAGTTCCTCCCTATTTTGTTCCCATTTGTCTCAATTTTGCGGGCCTAAAATCCGATAATAATGAGACACAAAGAGGGGGAAATTGGGTAAAAATCGTACCGCTAGCCTAATTTCTAAAGTGGTCACCATTGGGATGACCCTTCTCATTCTTTGGGGACCTCAAACATCCCACGCCGACGAAATTCGCTTAAGCGAAAAACAATTGCTCCTGCGGTGTTACGCACAACTCACTGGCGAACGCTTACCGGTCAATAGTTCTTTGTGGAGCCGATTAAACGCAGAGAGAGCGCAAAACATTTGTATCGAATTGCTCAACTCCGTGGCGCTGAAAAGTGATGGACTGCTGGAACAAAAAGAGAATTTTGTTCATCGAAAAATATTACGCCAGTTTTACGACCTTCATCGGAGTTGGTTTAACCAACAATGGGTTCTCAGTGAAAATTCTCCTGAGGGATCCACAGGGACTGTGGATATTTTAGATCCCACAGAGCCAAGTCTGCATATTACGCAAGCGTTGTTTTCTCAAACCCCCATCCATTATCAAGAAGTGTTGCGGGGATATTCTCATTTAAAAACCCTTCGCGAACCTACTGATTCACTTCGCTCTGCTACAACCGGAGATATCCTTCGCCCCAGTCGTATTTATACAGGCGCAGGTCCGTTTTTTTCAACCAATCAAGTTTTTGTTGGACTAGATTATTTGGCGACAATTTTTTACGGCGTAAATATCGACATCTTACCTTTGGGCGATCTTATTGGCATAACGACCGAAAATTCTCCCGCTTTGAACGACGTATGGACAAGTGTGCAAACTCCGCAAACAATGATCAACGAACCAAACATCATAAGGCCAGCACCGATCCGCAATAATTTTGGTGGCGGTGCGATGGGTTCAAGTTCGTATTTTTTGCTCTACTTAGGGCATGGAGTTGATTATCGCGCCGACGGGGCTGCTAAACTTCCTCGCCGCTGGACGGAGTCTGTGCTCAAGCAATTTTTATGTAAGGAAGGACCCTACGTGAGGGAGTCGGATGCGCAAAACTTTTTAGTAACCGATTCCGCCGCCCCACCCTTTCGTCAAACTGTCGCCTGTTTAAGATGTCACAGCACCCTCGACCAGGCTGCCAGGACTGCACGCAACATCCGCCTTGGATCCTCCTTTGATTACGCTTCCGAACTAAAACGCTACACCTCGTTAGTTCTTCAGTACAGCGCAGTCAACGGATACGATAATTCTTGGCCATCAATAACGAACGACAAATATCATCTTACTCAACCCTCAGGACGCGTTTTCTTCAGAGATCGAAACGGCGCTCTTGTTGATAGAAATGTTTCATCTATTAACGAGCTCGGTATTGCTCTTTCGGAAAACGAAGATTATTACACCTGTGTCGCCCAAAAATACTTTAGCTATTTTACGGGAATCGAAATCAACTTAGAATATTTAAGCTCCCCAGCCAATGCCTCGTCGATGAGCGCAGCCGACATCGAATATCGTGATTATATTAAAGGTCTTGGCCAAGAACTCAAAGGCACAGGATCACTTAAAAAGTTGTTAGTTAACATTATTCAATCTGGATATTACCAACATGCGCAAAAAGAACGATAACTCAAATAGCTGCTCCAGGCGCGATCTTTTAAAAAGTGGTACGTCCACCTTGGGCGGGCTAGCGGCTTTTCCTCCATTTGGTCGAATCATGGAATTGATGCTTCGTGATTTAACCTCAAAAAGCCACGCCGAGGAAAAGGCTGGTCTCTTCTATATGCCCATCGTATTTTACGGTGCGCCACCACGTTGGACATTCGATCATTTTCTCGCAACAAAAGAATCAGACCTCTCAAAAGTAATAATTAATCCGGGGGCTGGTAATAGCTTGGCTTTAAAAAACGGCGCCTTTTCAGAATCCGTTTACTCAACATCCAATTACAAAGGGGTCCTTGTTCCGCCGTTATGGAATTATGTGGCGAAAACAAGTAAAGGTTCGTCGAAGTTAACTGAGCTCCTCGACCACATTCTCGTTTTTCGTGGCTATGGGACTGGGGTTGATGGTCACTTAAATAATTCAGCTGCACAACTCGCCCCGATTGCTTCTTTAGGAAGTCTCTCTGGCATCGTTGGAGACCAGTCCGAAACCTTATTTCGAGTGATTCAGAGCACGACTTATGCGTGCACGGGATATAATTCGCCTGATGGACATGGACTGACCGGGATTAATTATGTCGCCAATCAAAATCTTATAACAAATTTATTAAATTCTTTTAGAAAAAATCCAGAAAATCAAAAGCTCATTGCATTGCGAGATAGACACAAAACCTACTTCGACCAAGCTGCCGAGACGCTCAAAGCATTGTCGAAAACGTCATTGGCGCCGCAAAATCTTTTGACCGTTGATCATGCGAAAGCCCTCGAAAAAATTGAGTCTTCCATGGAGGACCTGAACACCGTATGGTCTTTTTTATTCGAAAAATATAAAACAATTCTTCTTGCGGCGTACAAAGATCGATCGCAGGGTATTACGGCACAGGCTGTAATTGTCGACTCTGATAGTGAGACTGGAAAAATCCCGTGGGCAATCATGGCTTATCCAGACCATATATACCCGCAAGTCGGCACTGATTTGAGAGACTCTGTAAATACCGTGAACGTAGAAAACCTTGCTGCCGAATTTGCATTAGCTGAATACGTCGCAACAAGAGGTATTACATCCGTATTTGAAATGGTTTTAGTCAATGGACCTCATGATATGATCGTGCCGACAAGTAGTACAATTCAAGGTGGCCGATTAGCATCTGTGGAAAATCGAGTTGTCGTTCATGTGTTCGATGAACACTCCTCGGGATCTGCAAGCAGTATTTTCTACAACTCCCTCATGTTCAGGGCACTCAGCGCTGCGATCCTCGAGCTTGTGCAAGTGTTGAAAGAAAAGAACCTGTTTCAGAAATCTTTTATACAGGTCGTAAGCGATTTTGGCAGATTACCTCGGAACACGCAGGCCGGCTCGGATCATGGATTTGACTCCATGGTCTCTTCCGTATTCACCGGCCTTAATAACTCAAAGCCAATTGTGGTTGGAAACATTCTTCGCGATGGCAGCGTCGGCCAAGCAAACGCGTCCTATACCGGAACTTTTGGACAAAAGGCTTCTACGCGCGTGAACGGGACAAATGTTTCCTTGGGTCCCGCTTCGGTCACATCAACACTGGCTAATATAATGAATTTAAATTCGAATCCTTGGAGAAATGTTGCGGAACCATTAATCACTCTCAAATCGGGACAACTAAGCGTAAATGCCAGTGAAGAAATAATTTGAAGCCGTTTCAACAAAAATCTCTTTTTATTTATTTTATAATGGTCATGGCAACCATGCTGACGTCTTTTCTCTTCTATAATTGTGGCAGTCCGAAGCATATGGTTTCTACCTCAGACAGCTCACTGCCTCAATCTCATCCTCCGTTGGCGTCAAGTGCTTCAGGCCTAACGCAGAATCGTCTTTTGCTTGGGGATGCTTTTTATGTGCTTTCTGTTTTTCGCGACGTTTTCACGTTTGAAAATTCGTCGGAAGGTGTTCGAACATTTGTAGAAAAAGTCTTAACCGAAGAAATATTAACTGTTCAGGGTGAGTATGGTCGAGCCTGCAGTGTTTTTCATGACGGTTCTCTGGAAAAATGTAACGGAATTCTTTACAACCAATCGCTCACCATGAAATCAACAAGCTCCAGCTTACGAGAAGCGGCACGCATTCAAACCTGTCAAAGGCTCGTCAGCAACGATACTGTGTTGATGGAACTTATAAACAGAATTAGGAAGACAACCACTACGCCTTCGCGGCAAAGCATTGAAATGATTTTAAAGCTGTTTTTTCCCACGCAAGACTCAACGCAGGATTTTATTGAACCCCTGCTAAAATTGGATCAAAAAATGGCGGAAGCTTCGGAAAAGACAATCGATCGTTGGCGCCTTATTACTTTAGCGATTTGCGAAGAGCCTGGTTGGCAATTACTTTAATAGAGGATGGTTAAAATGAAGATGCAATCTCAACGTTGGCCTGGCTTGATCCTACTGGTCGCTTTAATTCCGGCAATGAACTTTTTGTTTCAAAATTGTGGAAGCTCTCCAAATAGTAATGGAGGTGCATCCCTTTTTTCTGCGGCTTCATACGGTGCCGACCTTGTATGGAATTCCAATGAAATTAAGAATATTTCAGTGAACGAATTTAAACAGGTGGAGAGATGGCTTGATTTTAATAATGAATTGGTAGGCCTTTACCCACCGCTAAGAATTAACTCACAAAGTTTGGAGATTGAAAAATCACCTCTGCTTGAGAAGGATGAAAACGATAAAAGTATTCTGAACTTTAAAGACAGAAAAAACCTTCGTACCATCAACGAAGACTTACGGGTTTTTCTTTCCGATAAGTACACCGTGGGCTTCTTCGTAAAAAATGTCGAGTTCCCCAGTATAGATCCAATAAATGTCAGAGTCTTCGATCTCATGTCTCCCAATGGGGTGTCCGACGGTTACATCGGGGTTGATGTGACACCCACGCAAGTGTCGGCATTTTACTGGTTTGGACAGACATCCTATCGCTTTGCCGCCATCGATATCACGAATGATGAATTAAAAAACGGCTTAGGGGTGCTCGTTCGCCTCGGACCCGATTATGAATCTATGGCACTCAGTGTGAATGGGAGGGTGGCCGAACAGTATATCCTAACAACAACGCCGCCCCCTCTCCTTGGGTTTGTTACCAGACAACTCCAGCTCAATTCACCTGAAGGGAATGGCGGATTCCATCTTTACGAATTTGCTTTGTGGCGAAGTGCACTCTCCGATAGCGAGCTTGCAGAGTATTCTAAAGCTTACTACGAAAGTTATGTATTAGGACTAAAAGGCAACGTTAAAGCACCATCTGATGCAGGACAAAACGGTGGTGCGTTCACTACTGTCGCGACGGTATTTAACAAATCCCGCGGCGGGGTCTCTTGCGTGGGCTGTCATGGTTCTATTAGTCAGAAAAGCTGGCTTCTTAGTCAGAAATCTAACGACAATCTTTGGGTTGTGCCTAACGACAGCGCCGCATCTCAACTCATCAAGGCGTTACGCCACCTATCAGGTGCAACGGCGATGCCACGGTCTGGCGGCGCCATTCCAGAAGATGAAATAAAGGTTATCGAAGATTGGATAAACAACGGGGCGAAATAAAAAAGGCGCCCATTAGAGCGCCTTCTGCTGCAGTGCCGCCGGTAAAGGTACTTGGTACCTTTTAGCCTTTGCGCTTCATCCACTCGTCGATGATCTTTTTGAATTCTGGGAATGGGTATGCACCTTTTAATGTGACACCGTTGATAAGGAAACCTGGTGTTCCTTCGATTCCGTTTTTGTTAGCTTCTTCCATGTCGCCGTCGATGCGTTTTTTAATGAAATCGGCTTTGCCTTTAAGATCTGCCGCTAAGCGACCCATGTCGGCACCAGCTTCTTTGGCCGCTTTTTGATAAAACTTATCGGCATCTTTGTCGGATCCATAGGTGCCGTTTTGATCTTCGAAAACTTTCTTTTTAAAATCGAAAGCTTTTGCTGCATCTTGCATTGCGATGGCTTCGAAGTACTCAGAACCACGACGAGCATTTGGATGTTTTGACTCAAGGGGAAGATGTTTAAACACAATGCGAACTTTATCGCCGTAAGCTTTTGCAACTTCATCCATTGTTTCTGCGCCACGCTTACAGTATGGGCATTGAAAATCAGAGTACTCTACAACAGTAATCTTTGCATCGGATGGTCCTCTGAAAGGACGATCGGCTTCCATGGCAAAGGCTTTTGGATTATCGAATTCTTTCTTACGATCTTCTTCTTCTTTTTTCTGGGCGCGCTCGTAATCACCTTTTTGGGCTTCTTGAGCGGCTTCGCGCAAAGTGTCCATAAATTTAACTGGATCTTTTTTGATCGCGTTATAAATTATTTCTGGGTTATTTTCGATCGTCTTTTCGATCAGTTTGGAGCAAGAAGCTACAAAAAAAATCATGCTCACGAAAAATAGCGCTTTCGTCAATTTCACTGGGTCCTCCATTGTTGGCTACATAAGCTAAGTCCTAAAACTATAAAAGACAACCCTGGCCCTGTCACCCGATGAATTGACGTTAGACATTATAAGGTTACAATAGACACATCCTATAAGGAGATGACCATGAAACGACTGTCCGCCCTTTTATGCATTGTGTTTGTAATGAGTGCTCGTGCCGAAATCGAATATCACTCGGAACGACTCAAAACGATGGATATAGAAGTGCTTCAGCAGATCATCTATAAAAACATCAAAGGTTTAGAAAACAAAGATGACTCTCCGGAGCTATTGATTAAAAAATCTCTCGAAATCGTTCTGGCTCAACCGGACCAAAGTGTAGGCATTAGTTCCATCTTCGATCAGATTCGCACATCGTCGGGCTCCGATAAAAAGTTTGCCTCTGCTTTAAGCAGCATTATAGACGACGCACTTGCTGTTCTTAAAAATAAGGGCAAAGACAAAGACTTACTCCGAACGCAAAACACCTATGTTTATATTTTAAACAACATGTTGTCAGAGCTGCAAAAGTTGAAGGACATTCCAAACTACAAGACTTTGATCGAGCACATTCGCGACGCCGATGTTGAGTTTTCGGATTACCTCATTTCCTACAGACTTCTCAACAGCATGACCGAAGCGGAAAGCCCCTCCAAGTTGGCAGGAACTATTCTCCCGAAAAAAGAGCCCTGGTGGAAATTTTGGTAGTATTTTAGTTCGCGTCTGTTGGAGTTTCAGCGAGCCGGGCGCGATTGTTGAGCTGCAGTAGGCGTTGATTGATGGCATCGAGCAAGAATGCCTCTGCCCCCATCTCTTCGACCTTACTCTGCACTCGCGGAATCACAACTACGACTTCATTGGGCGCCCCTGAAAATAGAACAAAGCTAAAATCAGAGCTCGTATCTCTCAAAGAGTCATCGGGAGCTGTGATAAAGACACGATGCGCGCTGTGCGCGTCGGACAGTAGAGCCCACGGACTTTGATTCAAAACAAGCTGGCCTGGGAGGATTCGACGTAACTCCTCCAGCCATTCAATTTGGTTCGGTAGAAAATCTTTATAAGAAACACCCGCATCTTCGCGGCTCTCCGGATTCAATCTCTCAGTTATTAGCCAAGCTTCCATTTCATCAGTTTGAAAAGCGCGTTTGTATGCTTCTGGAATATTCGCGCCCACAAAGAGACCTTCATCGTTAGCCTTGCCAGCATAAAAGGAAATTTGCCCTGTGACGTCTCCGTACTTTTCAAACTGGACAGCATTTGTCGAGTGAACGATTTCGTGAGCCAAATAAGCTTTGAAGTTTTTATTATCCGAAAACAGAAGAAAATCAGCGATGTATATTTTTTTACCAACAGACAGCCCCAAATTACTGGCTGAAAATACGGGTTCAAAAAGATGATTTGTAAAACTAAAGCTCAATTGATGTCGCTCCTGGCGCCGCCACATCCACGCAAGTTGTGCATCCAGAGGACGATTTCGAAAGCCCTCGATCTCAAGATCGAATCCTAGAGATGTCATTTTTGTAACTAAAAAGTCCACTGGCTCCTTTAGGAGTGTTTCTACTTTTTTTAAGTTGTTGTTGAGCCCTAAGATATGTCCCTCCAACAGAAAGTAGTCCGCTAGAAACGCGAGCGGAATGTGCACATACGCCACGTGCTTTCCCATGCGCATCAGAGCACGTATCGAAGGAACAGCTACCCTTTCAGTTGTGTAGAACAATTGAATATCTGGCCATCGCTCCTGAAATCTACTTAACAATATGGAGACGTCAGAGGTCTTGCGCTTCACCACCACGATGGATTTGTCTTTTTGTCCGGAAAAATCTGTACCTTCACGAAGGCCTAAACCCGTGAGAACTCTTTCTGGACGAGCTTCGCCCTTGAAGGTGCTTTTTTTGAAAAGCCAAAGGCAGGCATTGTCACGCAGGCCTTGCGCATAAATGGAAGAACAAAAAAATAAGGCAAACAAAAGACAGCTGTATTTCATAGGTTATTGCGTGGGGGCATCCTAACAGATTCCCCACTGGGCGAAACACTCATTGTAAAAACAACAACAGCGCTCACTTCTTAGTCGCAATTTTTCTTTTACGATCGGGATTGAGTGTTTTACAAATAAGGCATTCCAGTCCGTAACAGTCACGGGCTTTGCAGTGCTCTCTGCCGTAATAGATGATTTGCAAATGCAGCTTGTTCCAGTGCTCCTCTGGAAAGGCCTTTTTAAGTGCTCGCTCGGTGACCACCACGTTTTGGCTTTTACTAAATCCCCAGCGCTGGGCCAAGCGGTGAATATGGGTGTCCACCGGGAAGGCAGGCACACCAAATGCTTGGGCCATCACCACCGAGGCAGTTTTGTGCCCCACCCCCGGAAGCTCCTCAAGCTCTGCAAAAGTTCGTGGCACCTTGCCCTTGTATTTTTCGATCAAAATTTGTGAAAGCCTGTGGATGGCTTTTGATTTTTGCGGAGACAATCCGCAGGGGCGAATAAAGGCTTTGATTTCGTCCACGCTCAACTTCACCATCTGTTGTGGGGTGGAGGCTTTGGCAAACAACGCCGGCGTCACTTTGTTTACCCGCTCGTCGGTGCACTGTGCGGACAACAGCACGGCAATCAACAGCGTGAACGCATCTTTGTGAGCGAGGGGTATCCCTGGTTCCGGATAAAGTTGATTGAGAGTTTTAAAAACAAACTCTGCCCGTTCGTTCGCCCTCATCAAAGCAACGCGACACCGTTGGCGACAAATTCAAAAGTTTTTTGTGGTTCGGTGACTTTATCGATCTC
This sequence comes from Bdellovibrionales bacterium, assembly GCA_043764415.1. Taxonomy (GTDB): domain Bacteria; phylum Bdellovibrionota; class Bdellovibrionia; order Bdellovibrionales; family JAGQZY01; genus JANPLN01. The sequence goes on from JAYUKO010000145.1 coordinate 10,643, forward strand.
CGCCTGTGGACGACCTTCGTCTTTCATGTAGTGGCGCACCACTTTTACTGGCAGCTCTTTATTTTCCATCACGCCAACAACCTGAACTTTTTTGTTAATAATATCCTTAGGCACCGTAAAACCATAATCTTTCATGGTGATACGCACCACTTGTTGTCCCTCGGCGAGCTCAAACCAACAACCCGACATTTCGCAAACTTTTTTTACCGTTCCACTCAACAAAACATTTTTCCCTTTGAATTTTTCAAAGTTGCCAGTGACTTCGGTGAGCGTTGTTGCCGTTGCGTTTTGCGGTTCCAATTTGCCAAAAGTCTTAACGGTTCCCTTTTCGACGGCCAAGGCCGAGGATGGGCTTGATACAAATCCAGTCAGAAACAACACTGCAAAAAGCGTCCACAAAGTTTTCATAAATACTCCTCAAAGAAATCCAACCTACCCCGAAATGATTGTCTTCGCTAGCTAATGCCTGTATGTTGTGAAAATTATGGCTGCAGCGCAAAAACGACACATCTTAGTGACCACCGCCCTCCCTTACGCCAATGGCCCCATTCACATGGGTCACCTGGTGGAATACATCCAGGCCGACATCTGGGTTCGCTTTCAGCGGATGGTTGGCAACGAGTGTTATTTTTTCTGCGCCGATGACACCCACGGAACGCCTATTTTTGTGCGCGCGAAAAACGAAGGTCGAAAGCCGGAAGACTTAGTGGCCGAGGTTTTTAAGCTGCACACACAAACTTTTAAAGATTTTCAAATCAGTTTTGACCATTACTCATCGACCAATACAGAAACCAATCGAAAGCTGAGCGAAGAGTTTTACATCGCCATGCGCGAGCAAAAACACACCGCCATAAAACAGATTAAGCAAACCTATTGTCCCAACGATAAAATGTTTTTACCCGATCGCTTGGTTAAAGGGACGTGCCCTAAATGTGCGTCGCCCAACCAGTACGGGGACTCATGTGATGTGTGTGGCTCTACATACGCTCCATCGGAACTCAAACAATCGGTCTGTTCGTTATGTGGCACAACGCCAACTCTTAAAGAGAGCGATCACATCTTTTTTCAACTCAATCACTTTCGCGATTTTCTGCGCGAGTGGGTTCCGCAGCGAACTCGTAACGAGGTTTCAAAAAAATTGAATGAATGGCTGCAAGACGATTTGCGCGATTGGGACATCTCGCGCGATGAACCCTATTTTGGATTTAAGATTCCCGGTTACGACGATAAATACTTTTATGTGTGGGTGGACGCTCCCATTGGCTACATGGCCACGTCGAAGGATTTTTTGAGCGCCGAAAAATTTAATTCGTTTTGGAAAAGTGAGTCCACCGAGCTTCATCATTTTATCGGCAAAGATATTATTTACTTTCACGCCCTTTTTTGGCCAGCCATGCTAAAGACAGCCGGCTACCGAACACCCACGCGCGTGCACGCCCACGGCTTTCTCACAGTGAACGGCGAAAAAATGAGTAAGTCCAAAGGCACTTTTATCAATGCGGACACTTATTTTAAACAGCTGGATCCCAGCTATTTGCGTTACTACTACGCCTCCAAACTCACCGATGGATTGGATGATCTCGATCTCAACCTTGAGGATTTTGTTTTGCGCGTGAATTCGGATCTTGTTGGCAAGTACGTCAATCTTGGCTCGCGCTCGGCACAGATGTTGATTAAAAACTTTGCCGGCCAGCTCCCTTCGCTGAATGCGTCCAAGGGTCTACCCGAAGTGCAACGTGTGATCGACATGCAAGTTCAGCTTCGCGACCTTTACGAAACTAAAGAGTTTTCAAAGGCCATTAATTTAATTCGCGAAGGCATCGATTCCATCAATCAATATTTCGACAAGATTTCACCTTGGAAATTGCTCAAAGAAAATCCGCAAAGCCCCGAGGCGCTGGAATGCCTGGGAGTCACGCTCAATGCATTTCGTATTTTAAGTATTTATCTTACGCCTGTGATTCCGGCGATCACGCAAAAAGTGGCCGAGCTTTTTGGTGAAGCGCCATTTCAGTGGCTGCCTTCGGGTGATTTGCAAACTCAGCTGATTCAAAATAAAAAACTCAACGCCTTCACTCACCTCATTCAGAGAGTTGAGGCAGAAAAGGTACAAACCATGGTTGATAACTCAAAAGCGTCCATGCCATCAACGTCGCCATCTACATCCCCCGCAGGCGCAACACCTTCGGGTGGCAATGCGGTGTCCGCCTCCGGCACCTTTATCGAAATCGATGACTTTAATAAAATTGATTTGCGCGTGGCCAAAGTGTTGCATGCCGAAGACGTCAAAGACTCCGACAAAATGTTGCAGCTGAGAGTTTCCATTGGCACCGAAGAGAAAACCATTTTTGCTGGAATCAAAAAATCGTACAAGCCCGAGCAACTCATCGGCAAGCAGGTGCTTATTGTGGCAAACCTTAAGCCCCGCAAGATGAAGTTCGGCACCTCTGAAGGAATGGTCCTGTGCGCGAGCGAAGGCGAACAACTGTTTGTCCTCTCCCCGGACGGCGCCGCAGCCATAGGCTCAAAGGTCAAATAAATCACCACCACCATTCTAAATATGATCCTCCAGGTTGACGCACTCCTACTGTCGCAGCGACAGTGAAAAAACCATTGATCTTCTCTCATTCAATTTTTGTAGACCTATTCAATAATGGCACATCTTCCATAGGCGGGCGAGGTCTTGCTGTGTGGGATTATTTCATAGGCTGATCAGGTTTATAGAACTTTTGTTATCACTTGGTGCGACGCAAACCTTTGGTTTTGAAGCGCCCAGAACTGTCACTTTGACTAAATCATTACAGTGGAAATAACTCCCTCTCTCTGTTACCATTAGGTGAACTTTTTGAGGGCTAATTTGAAATTTATATTTTTTTTGTCTTTATTAATTGGAACCAATGCTCTAGCTAACCAAGTTACTCCCAAGTCATTTGGAGTGCAGTACATCTCAAAATCTATATCTGGCGATCCATTCGTAAACTACACTTTTACCATTGCAGCCAATAATTTCCCATCCATGGATTTTGGCAACTTAAGTGCAAAATTAGTGGATAACATCTCTCACAGTTTGATTGTAAAACCCCGTATTATTTATGGAAAATCTCCGGGGACTACTATTGTTGGTAGCGAAGCGATCACATTCTCTTTTGTCGGATTAGAGGCCTTATACAATTTAAAAAATCTCAAAAATTCAAGTCTTGTTTTTGATGGAGATGATGGATCCTCGTTTTCAATTAATTTGTCGAACCTTTGTATTTCAAGTCCAGGAAGTTTTTTCAACCTTTACGGGGATTCTGGATGTGATCTTGATACAAAAGAAATAGATAAGTTGATTAAAGAAATTGAGTCAGTCGCAAGCGCAGAAAAACCGGTCAGCTCCTTGGCATGCGGTGATGTTAAAGAGTTGCAGCCGCTTGTTAAATTATTTTGCTCTCCCGATATGAAAGCAGGAAAAGAACTAGCCGAAAGCGATTTTAACTGCTCATTCAATTGCAAATAATCCACTAGTTAGAAGCTCATCCTGTGTTTTTGAACTTATAGACATACAGACCTAGCAGTTCTCGGAAGTATCCCCGAGAACTCTCTTTAAATCCTCTATAAAATAATAACCCATTCTCTACACAAGCCCAGACCCTTACCTTAACCATCTACAAACCATTCTTTAACCAGAGCCTGGCTTTGGGTATTGCCCAAGGCTTGCTATTCTATATCCATGTTTCTCGGTGATTTTCATCTTCATTCTACTTTCAGTGATGGTGAACTCACCATCCCCCAGCTTGTGGATCTCATGGGCCAAAATGGCATCGGCGCCATCGCCATCACCGATCACCTCTGCGAAGATAAAACATTTCTTGGAAAAGCTGCACGTCTGCTTGATAAAAGTTTAACGCAAAGAACCTTTCCACTTTACATGCAAACCATTCGCGCCGAGGCAGAGCGCGCCTGGAAGCAGTACAAAATGGTGGTCATCCCCGGAGTGGAGATCACCAAGAATTCTTTTTCGCACCACAACTCTGCTCACATCCTGGCTTTAGATATTCACGAGTACATCAACCCTGATACACCCCTTAGGGATATTATTCTGAATATCAAATCTCAGGGTGGGTTGGCCATTGCCGCCCACCCCGTTCACACCGGCAAGTCCGAGCACCAAACCCATTTGCTGTGGAATCAAAAAAACGAACTCAAAGAACTTATTGATCTTTGGGAAGTGGCCAGTGGCCCACGCTTGTTTGCGCAAGTTCAACGAAGTAATCTTAAAAAAATTGCCAACAGCGATCTGCATCGAGCCGAGCAAGTGCGCTCGTGGAAAACGGCCTTCACTTGCGAAAAACATGTGCTCGCCATCAAAGAAGCTCTGTTAGCTCAAAATATAGAATTCAAATATTTTGAGCCCGTAAAACAGACATCACCATTTAATTTTTTGGCGCAGAACATAACAAACCTCGCCTAGAACCATTCAAAAGGCGCCAGGTACTTTTTGGGCACTTTTTTCGCCTGCGACACGTCATAACCCGAAGCATAACCATTGCCTTTTGAGGTCGATACTGAAATCATTTCCCATTGGGGGAGATCCAGGTGAAACCAGTACTTTCCACCTATGTTGATTTTCGGGACTATTTAAAAGATTATTTTGAATACCGAAAAAAGCAAACCGAAGGACAACTTCGTCCTTATTCCTACTCTGATTTTTCAGCTGCCGCCGATATCAAATCTCCGCATTATTTAAAAATGATTATCTCTGGCGACCGCAATCTTTCTGCAGACATGTGTAAAAAGTTTGGGCGTGCTCTCAAACTTGATAAACAAGAGCAGCTGGAATTTGACACCTTGGTTTTTTACGGCCAAGAAAAAGAACCCCTGCAACGCAATCAATTTTTAAAACAGCTTTCAGAAATCCGTGCACAAAATGCTTTAAAAGATGGGCAGTTTGATCAAGAAACCTGGGACAAAGTTCCAGG
>JAYUKO010000146.1:0-4314 GCA_043764415.1 Bdellovibrionales bacterium
AGAAGGCACTCATTCTTGCCAAGATCAAAATAAATGCAAAGGCTTCGATTTCAAACAGATTGAGAACGTTCAAACAAAACCTCGCTACTGAGTTCGGACGATGTCGCCAACGCTTTCAAAAATCTCGATGGTAAACCCCTTGAGAGTGTCTAACATCCAAGGACCAGCGAGGATAATGATTAAGGTAACAACGATCATCTTGGGAATAAACGTGAGAGTGGCTTCGTTGATTTGGGTGATCGCTTGAAACACACTCACCAAAATCCCGATCACCAGAGCGCCGAGCAACATGGGCGAAGACACCAGCGCAATGGTTTTTAGCGTACTCGTGCTTAAGTTAATAATCATATCTTCATTCATGCATCACCCAAAGCTCTTAACCATCGAGCCAACAATCAAACTCCATCCATCCACCAAAACAAAAATCATAATTTTAAACGGCAAGGAGATAACCACTGGCGGTAGCATCATCATACCCAGCGCCATGAGAACGCTGGCCACGATCATGTCGATAACCAAAAACGGCAGATAGATAATAAAGCCGATCTGAAAGGCAGTTTTTAACTCCGAAATCACAAACGCGGGAATAAGTACCGTGGTTGGTACATCGGCGCGGGTTTTTGGGTTATTGACTTTAGACAGTCGCAAAAAAAGTTCTAAGTCGGCGGCACGGGTTTGCGAAAACATAAATTTGCGAAGCGGCACAAGCGCTTTTTCGATGGCGAGCTCTTGTTTCATTTGCCCGTTTACATAGGGCTGTAACGCCTCGGTATTGATCTTTTCAAAAACCGGTTGCATGATAAAAAAAGTTAAAAACAACGACATCCCTACTAAAAGTTGGTTGGGTGGCATTTGCTGAGTTCCCAAAGCTTGTCGCAAAAACGAAAAAACAATAATTAAACGCGTAAAACTTGTCATCAATATTAAAATGGCCGGAGCCAAAGTTAATATTGTAAGTAAAATCAAAATTTGAATGGACGATACAATCTCTTGCGGGTTGTTGGTGGACTTCATCGAAAAATTAACCGAAGGCACAGTCACATTGGACTGTGCCAAAGCCCACGAAGAGGCTCCTAAGATTAAGAGCACTAAAGGCACCTTACATATCTGTTTCATCGATGTACTTTCTTTTTTGGAAAATCTTTTTAACGTCGCTTAAAGAGGATACTGAAAATGAGTCTTCGATTTCCTGCGCTTGGTTGTCGAAATTGCTGGTAACGTTATTGGATCGCGCGTCCATCCGCTTGACCGCTGTTTTAAAGTCTTGAGGATCGAGATCTGGGAGTTCATCGTCGATGACAGATAGCTGTTTGATTAAGGAAATATTATGATCCGTTACGCCGAGGAGTAAGTACTCGCCTGACACTCTCACCAGGGTGAGCTGTCGTTTAGGCCCTAAATACTTTTGCGAAACAACTTTGATCGAATCATGATTAAACGCTGCGCCGGATTTTTTCTCTTTTAGTTTTTTGTTAATAAGGAACAACGAACCCATTAATACCAGCAGGGCCATAAAGCCTGCAGCGATGCGCCCCATACCCGAAGTAGAAGTCATTTCGGTCTTAGCATTTTTTACTTTTAAAGGAATTTCTTTTTCGTCTTTGGTATCGTCCAAAATAGTGTCGGCAGCCATTTCTTGCTCAAGGCTTTTTGGAGCAGGAGCCAAGGGCGTATTGCCTTCATTTTCCGAAGGTTCCATGGAGAGTACGCTTTTTTGTGCGATATGATCCTGCATCATCGCCATGGACTCTTTTTTAACATCGTACATGCGGCTGAGCTCTTTAATATTATGGGGAAGAACGGCCACCGCGCTGTCGAGCACCATGGTGAGCTTGTTGTTGTCTTTTAAAAACCGCACTTGCTCGTGGTAGTTTGAGGCCACTTTTTCGTTATTGAGATTGATGCGGATTCGTAAACCCTTTTGATCGGGCTGCGAGGCGTAGATGTTGTTGATGTCGGCTTCGCCCACATCCACAAACATTTTGTCTTTTTTAATTTGCACACCGGCCAAATCCCACTCGATGGTCCGACGCATAAACCGCGCTTCGACCTGATCCTGGTTGACCTCTTGAGCCATATCCATATGAATCATGGTGGTTGTTCCTTTGTGCTCAACCTGAATGCTCTTTAAAGTATTCAAGTCGGCAGCAAAGGCCTGCATACAAAAGTTTAAAATCAAACTCGCGATCATCATTTGAGTTGCTCCACGCGTTCTTTAGGAGAAATCACATCTGTTAAACGAACACCAAATTTATCGTTCACCACAACCGCTTCGCCCTTGGCGATAAGCTTGTCGTTGACATAAATTTCCATGGCTTCGCCCGCCAATTTATTCAACTCGATCACACTGCCCTGGCCAAGATTGAGCAAATCGCTCACCACGATTTTGGTTCTGCCAAGCTCGGCTGTAAGTTTGAGAGGAATATCCAATATCATGTTGATATTGGGCTCGCTCCCGTTCACTTCGTGCAAATGGCTTTCCCCGGATTCCTTTTTTGCTGCCTCTGTCATATTTTCTCCCTGTTATCTTTTACTAATTTTTTCGGTTATTTTCATCGCCACAGAACCGTGGCTTGTTCCGTAAAAGCCCTTAAACTTTTTCACACCCTCAACAAGCACATCGATTTCTTTGCTGGCATCTTGATTTAACGGCAAAATGTCGCCCACCTTAAGTTCCATCAAATCTTTGATCGAAAACACGCTCTCGCCGAGATTGACTTTAATGTCTACGCTCACGTCTTTTAATTGTTCGGAAATAATTTTTGACCAGATCCGCTTATCTGTTTGATCGGCTTCCACTTGAAAGCCCGAAGATAATTTTTGTTTTATGGGCTCAATGGCCGAGTACGGAATCACTAACGTAATTGTCCCACTGGCTTTTTCGAGTTCCACATCAAACGTAGAAGCAATCACCACATCTGTTGGCGGCACGATGCCCACAAACTGTGGATTCACTTCGGTTCGCACAAAACTGCAATCGATCACTTCTACCGATTCCCAAGCCACTTCGAGATCCTGAATGGCTAACTCCACCACTTTTTTAACAATTGATAACTCGATGGGCGTAAAATCTTTACCTTCGACTTTTGTGTAGGGACGATCATCGCCACCAAAAAAGCTGTCAATCAGGGCATAGGCCAGTTTGGTTTCGATCACAAACAGCGCCGAACCACGCAAATTTCCCATACGCAAAACACTCATACACGTGGGTGCTGGCAGGGTGTTAATGAACTCGCCGAATTTTAAGAAGTCAGTGCTCGAGTGGTTAAGGGCGGCAATTTTGCGAATGGCCGACGACAGCGTAACGCGGAACGAACGCATAAACTTTTCGTAAATGACATCGAGCTGTGGAAGCCGACCACGGATAATACGATCTTGGCTGGTGAGGTCATAGACCACCACCACACGGTCATCTTGCTTGCCTTGACCATCCAGCTTGATCTCGTTATCGGACACCGCCGATAACAGTGCATCCACTTCACTTTGCGATAAAACCTGATTCATACAACCCCTACTGGAATAAAAACTCTGTGAATAAAATCTTTTTGATCTTTCCCTTAGTAAGTATCGAATTTACTGTGTCGATGATTTCTGCCTTCAATTTATCTTGCGCATTTTCGCCGGAGACTTCGCCGTAGCGTTTACTTGTTAACAAAATAATAATCATGTCGCGCACTTGTGCTTGGCGCTTTAAGATTTCATCTTGTGCGGGTGTTGTGTCCACCTCGAGGCTCATTGTCACTTTTAAAAGTTTGTAACCTTCACTGCCGTCCAGATTGACGTAAAAGGTTTCGAGAGCGACCAGCTTTAGTTCGTGATCAGATGGCTTCTTTTCATCCTTCGCTGCGGGTCCGTCTTTTATTTCGCCAATCTCTGTGGCGGCTTTTACGACTTCGCGAGTTGCCTTTGAATATTGATAAAGGCCAAAACCCACTCCGGCAAAGGCCAGGGAGTTTACAACCACAAGGATCATCAGGATCAAGGAGCGCTTGTCTGTAGATTGACCTGAGCCTTGACCTGAGTCTGGTGATCTATCGCCGTCTTCCGCTTTTGATTTTTTTGCTGCATTTGCGTCTGCCACTCTTCCCCCATGACATATTCTTTCAACTGTTCATACAGTGTGTGAGCAACTTGGGTGCCACACAGACCTTGGAGCAGGTGAAGGGGTCTCCTCCAATTTACAGGTTTTGAAGCCCCGAAGGGATCGATGTTCTGACTCGCCAGAGCCGGTATATTGACAGGACTGAGGAAAGTTCGGCTATGGCTAGGTGTGTCCTAGACTTGTTGGAATTTCGAAGTCCAGGCCATTGACCC
>JAYUKO010000147.1:0-1288 GCA_043764415.1 Bdellovibrionales bacterium
ATGGACTGGATGGAACAAGAGCAAGAGCGTGGAATTACAATCACGGCTGCTGCGACCATGTGTGCTTGGAAAAACTACCGCATTAACATTATCGATACGCCTGGGCACGTGGACTTCACCATCGAGGTGGAGCGGTCCTTGCGTGTTCTCGATGGCGCTGTGGCTGTCTTTGATGCGGTCAATGGCGTGGAATCACAAACTGAAACAGTATGGCGCCAGGCTGATAAATATAAGGTTCCAAGAATTTGTTTTATTAACAAGATGGACCGCGTGGGTGCCGACTTCAACATGAGCCTTGAGACCATCAAAGAGCGCCTTATGGCTGTTCCTGCAGCCATTCAAATGCCCATCGGCGCGGAAGATGGCTTTGTGGGCATGGTGGATCTGGTCGCTGAAAAAGCCTTTATCTGGAAGACCGCAGATGGCAAGGGCGAAAATTTTAGCACTAGTGAAATAGCCGGAGAGTTTCTTTCGGAGGCGCAAAGAGCACGCGAAAAACTCATTGAAACCCTTGCCGACTACGATGATGCTCTCGCCGATAAATATCTTTCAGGTGATACTCTTTCCGAGCAGGATCTCAAAATATCAATTCGAAAAAGTACGTTGGCTTTAAAGATTACGCCTGTTCTCTGTGGCTCAGCATTTAAAAACAAGGGTGTACAGCCGCTGCTGGACGCTGTTGTTGATTATCTTCCAACTCCATTGGATCGAGGAGAAATTTTCGGTCGATCGGCGAAGGATCTCGACAAGCTTGTCAGTTGCAAAACGGATTTCAAAGAGCCGGTCGTGGCGCTGGCATTTAAATTAGCGTCCGACAGTTTCACAGGCTCACTTTGTTACGTACGCGTGTATTCGGGCATCATAAAAATGGGGGAGTCGTTAACGAATCCTCGAGAGAAAAAGAAAGAGCGTGTGGCTAAGATTGTAAAAATGCACGCTAATAGCCGCACTGAAGTTCAAGAACTAAAAGCGGGCGACATTGGTGCCATCGTCGGTCTTAAGTTTACGGTGACTGGCGATACACTCTGCGCTCACGAGCGAGAAGTGGTTCTCGAGTCAATTACCTTCCCTGATCCCGTAATTTCGATTGTTGTTGAAGCCAAATCTTCCGGCGATCAAACAAAAATGCTTGAGGGCCTAACTCGCTTGGTAAAAGAAGATCCATCAAGCTCTCTCAAAACTGATCCAGAAACGGGTCAGCTGCTCCTTTCCGGAATGGGAGAGTTGCACTTAGAAATTTTAGTGGATCGCCTCAAGCGCGAATTCAATGTTCAGGTGAACACAGGAA
>JAYUKO010000148.1:0-4283 GCA_043764415.1 Bdellovibrionales bacterium
CAACGCCCGCTGGTTGCAGAGCAAATAATTATTTTACCGATTGTTGATAAGTACACTGGTAATTGCGGAACGACTGTGTTTGTTGCGCAAAAGCCTTCACGCGCCATTGGCTCACCAATGGAAACAATGATCGTCACTGATTATAGTAAAATTGTTTGCCGCATGCTTATTCCATCTGACGAAATGACAACTGTGCAACTTGGCGAGGTGATCAAAGGCGAAAGCGAAGAACTCATCAATGAATCTGTTTTCACAGGTTTTGCTCTTCAACCTTCAATCTAGTTTCTTTTAAAATATTACTCTTAAATAAAAAAAAGACTCCGGAAGGAGTCTTTTTTTTTCGTAATAACTACACTCTTAATAGTGATTAGTAACTACCGCTACAGTATCTGTTGAAATCATAAGACTGACTTGTGCAATCTGTGATCTCGTTAGGATAGGCGTAGCCTTCAGGATCTTGACACTCAGCTGCCAAGGCGTTGTTTCGGCAATCGACGCGATAGCCTGTGCGAGCCTGACAATCTGTATAGTAGATGTAATCGCTGCAAGTTCCACCGTTATAACCGCCGCCGTCGTCATCCGAACAGTAGTCGTAATCAACGCGCTCATCGTCTTCATTGTAACAAACGTTACCGACAAGATGATATTTCGTTTCTTCAGGAGGAGGAGCTGCTGCGCCACCACCTTTGCTTTTGCTACATGCAGAAGCAGTTATCGCTAATAAAACAAGTCCCACCCAAAATTTTAAACTTTTCATATAATCCCCTTTAAGTGATTTACAACAACCTATAGTCCAAGAATCGTTCCTACTTTTGGCACGCTGTAAGTGACCGAAATCATGCATTAAACTTTAAAGGAGTTTTTCACCATGCCACCGGCAGACGGAAAAGCGCTTAACAACTGACTAAAAAGTAGTCACAAATAAGGATGCCGCGGGGCGATTTTCCAGATGGGCTTGTGTCGTCCATACTATATATATGGTCTATAACAAATCTATCGCCCTCCTTGTTGGTTCTATTGTATTTGGCTCCTTTGTCGGCTATGGAATGCTTTATTTTTCAGCAGGCAATGAAACCTCGATTCAAGATCTAAAAACTCCTGACACAATAGTGGACCTTCCAGTCGTTTCACTCGAGGAAGAATTTCCCCATGTTATCCCGCCAAAATCCAGTTTGTTTTTGGTGCTGCGTGAACTTGAAGTGGGACCTCAGGTGATCCATGAAGTGGTGCAGGCCTCAAAGCCTGTCTATAATCTGTCTCGCATGCATCCTGGAATTCGCTTTCAGCTCAAATACGATTCCCTCAGTGGTACGCAGCTCACGCAAATTCAATTTCGTTTATCGGCCCTGGAAAAGCTGACATTAAAGCGCGAGCCCACTGGTTGGCGTGCCGAAAAAACCATCGAACAAGTGGATATTCAGATTGTGCACTTTTCGGGGACTGTGAATTCAAGTTTGTGGGACTCCGCCGTGAAAACTGGAATGGATCCTGATTTGATTTCAGAACTTGCAGATATTTTTGGCTGGGAGGTGGATTTCTCCCGCGAGGTTCGCGTGAATGATCGCTGGCGACTTTCGGTAGAGCAAAAGAAAGTAAAAGGACAACCCGTTGGTTGGGGCGCTATTTTAGCGGCAGAGTATATCAATAGCGGCGAAGTGCACCAAGCGGCTTTGTTTCGCCTTGATAAAGAAGACCGCGGCTACTTCACACCTACAGGTCAGAGTTTGCGCAAAGTATTTTTAAAAAGCCCCATTCGCTACGGTCGCATCACATCTGGTTTTAAGCGCCGACGCTTTCATCCCGTACTGCAAATCTACCGCGCCCATCGAGGTGTGGATTACGGCGCACCCATCGGCACACCTGTACGCAGTGTGGGCGATGGAACGGTTATTTTTGCAGCCCGCAGCGGTGGTGGTGGCAATGTGATAAAAGTTCGCCACAATGCCACTTATCAAACGGCCTACAAACATTTAAATGGCTACGCCCGCGGAGTTCGCAACGGTGCTCGCGTAAAACAAGGTCAAGTCATCGGTTTTGTGGGCAACACCGGCATGTCCACCGGCCCGCATCTGCATTTTGAATTTTATCAATCAGGAAACTACATCGATCCCCTCGGTAAAAGATTTCCCTCGGCCGAACCTATTCCCTCCGAGCATCTCACTTTTTTTAAATCGTCGGCGGAGCGTTTATTAAAAACCCTGCCCGATTGGACTTCCAGTTCCATGAGCGCCGACGGCCGTATGCCTTCGGAAATTTGATCTCATTCTGAGACAGTTTTTTTTGCGACAGTTTTCTGAGACGTCGTCTATGAACAGCCTATGTAAATGAAATGATCAGCTGTGAGCTTTCAAAACCTCAGCTCGTTTTAGCATGGCTTTGAGTTAACAAATCCGTGGCACTCCAATTGCTCCTAACTTAAGAAAACTTAGGGGGAGCCATGAAACAATCAATTTTAAAAACAACCGTCGCATGTTTAGTTATTTCATCTTTATTTATTTCTCTGTCGGCCTGCGATAGCCAACATACTGTTAAAGACAACAAGCGGACTATAGATACTGGCGCTATTTCAGCCAACGCCCAGCTTTCCGGCGAGGAAAAGGCCGAACGCCTAGCCCTAGCTGCCGAGGAGCTCTTAACTCCAGATGGTTTTATTTATGCCACTGACGTTCTTGATGAAGCCTTAAAACATGATTCCAATAACAAAAGAGCTCAACTCTACAGATCCTTGATGGAACAGACTCTGGCTCTTAAGGGAATCTTGAAGCGAGTGACACCTTTGATGAACCAATACCCTCACCTCAAAGAACAGCACCAATTACAAATAAAAAACATGGAAAACACAACAGTGATGAACGCTTATCTCTTGGATGGTCAAGAGGATATAAAATCAGAAGAAGATGTTCAAACTTTCCTAGATAGTTTTTATGAAAAACAAGAAGCCTTTAGACAATTCTTGATTAAAAACAAGGATCTGGAAATTACCCTAAATTACAGCGCCTGGCTTAAAGAAGTTTCGTACACCACTGAGCAAAAATGTAAGGTCTTCAGAGCTCCGAACGGTCAATATGAACTTTTTAATTGCGAGAACTACAAACCCGTCAGCGTAAAATTAAATCGCGCCGACAACGAAACTTTACAGCAGTATCTCGCTGGTGGACAGATCACCACAATTCTCGCGACAGCTTACAAAATAAACGGACTTGCAAGACAGTTAGATATTGGTCTCGTTGCAAAAGCTTCTGCTCAGTCCATCTCGAGCAACCTTCTAGCCAACAGCGAATCCGCAAAACTTAGAAGCACAAACCGTCTTCTCAACATTTTAACGTTTGGGACCGACGGCATCGCCGCCATTCAGTGGGCTAAATCTTCGCAAAAGACACTCTGTAACGATGTACATCCCGACTTACAGGAGCGCCCTGGTATGCTATTTTTCGAAGGCCTCTGTTTATCTAAATACTCGCATCAGAAGAAAACAGCTCTCGATCAAATTAGTGCCACTGTGGCCTCAGCCATTTCGGGTCAGCATATTCTCGCCCGCAGCGGAACATTTGAAACTACTGTGAACCCAAATGTTTTAATCACTCAACCGATTCAAGATTTAAAGAAGCTCAAACCGCGCTTTGATGTGTGTGATCAGCTTGTTAATCTGGATGACAAATCTGTGGGCGGACTCTTTGTTAAAAAAGACGCTGTGGCCTTCCTGAACTTTGTAAACGACGACTGCGGACCTCGTGGACGAAGCAATGCTCAGTAACAAAATATTTTTCATGGGAGCACCACTTTTGGCGCTCCTTATTCCGTTAAAAGCCTTTGCTCTGACCTCTTCTGGAGAAATCACTGGCTTTAAAATGAAATCCTGTGGCGAGTCCAAATGTTTTGCGGTTGTTGCCGAAAAAATGAACGAAGGTCTTTTGGCTGGGAATTACTTTTCAAAAACGGCCAAATTTTCTATAGAGAACAAGCAAAGTAAGAAAAAAATCGTCGAATTAGAAACGCAAAGTTTATACTACGATAATATTCATAACTTTATTTACATTAAAGACGTGGTCGGCGAAAAAGCTCAGTATTCCTACGAGATCTCAACCGAAACTCTTCAGCGCTTTCCATTAAAAAATTAATACAGAAAATTAATACAGAAAATTAATACAGAGGCGTTGGATACTCTCCACCAAAGCAGGCCGAGCAAAAGGTTTTTTCAGTCTCTGATTGCGATGCTTTGATCAACCCTTCGCTGGATACATAGGCTAAACTGTCGGCACCAATAAAATCACAAATTTCTTTCA
>JAYUKO010000149.1:0-15458 GCA_043764415.1 Bdellovibrionales bacterium
ATAAGTGCAAAAAAAAGAAGGAGTTTCTATGAAACACACGCGAAAAAAACTCTCGGTGATTGGTGCTGGATTTGTCGGTTCTACTTGTGCGCATTGGGCGGCTACAAAAGAACTTGGCGATGTCGTTTTACTAGATATTAACGAAGGTGCTGCAAAAGGTAAGGCGTTAGATCTTTACGAAGCTTCTCCGGTTGAGGGCTTTGATTCTGTCGTTAAAGGAACTCAAGATTACAAAGACATCGCCGATTCGGATGTGGTGATCGTTACAGCTGGTCTGCCACGCAAGCCTGGCATGAGCCGCGATGATCTTTTGGCGACCAACGCTAAAATCATGAAAACGGCCTGCGAGGGCATTAAAAAATATGCTCCAAACTCTATCGTTATTGTCGTTAGCAATCCTCTCGATGCCATGGCACTGGTTGCAAAAGAAGTCACAGGCTTCCCACGCAATCGCATTCTCGGTATGGCCGGTGTTCTCGATGGCGCCCGCTTCCGCACGTTCATCTCTGAAGCCACGGGCATCAGCGTGAAAGATGTGAATGCGTTTGTTCTCGGCGGCCACGGTGATTCCATGGTGCCAATGACTCGTCACTGCTCTGTGGGCGGAGTTCCGCTCACCGAAATGCTCCCGAAGGAGAAAATAGACGCTCTTGTTGAGCGCACGCGTAAAGGTGGGGCTGAAATCGTGGAACTTTTAAAAACCGGTTCTGCTTATTACGCTCCTTCTGCAAGTGCTGTGCAAATGGCCGAAGCGATTTTGAAAAACCAAAATCGCATTCTTCCTTGTGCTGTTTACCTTGATGGCGAATACGACATTAAAGGTCTCTTCATTGGCGTGCTTTGCCAAATTGGTGGCAACGGCCTGGAAAAAGTGATCGAATTGAAACTCAACGACGAAGAAAAAGCTGGGCTTGAGAACTCTAAAAAGCACGTTCTTGATCTTGTCGACGCTCTTAAAAAGTTAGACTACTAATAGAAAGGTCTGCGAATGAATATTCATGAGTACCAGGCGAAAGAGATTTTTCGCCAATACAATATCCCTGTTTTAAAAGGCAAACTTGCTCACACGAGCGATGAGGCTGTGGCCAATGCCAAAGCCCTCGGCGGGACAGTTTGGGTTGTAAAAGCCCAGATTCATGCTGGCGGCCGTGGAAAAGGCGGCGGTGTGAAAGTTGCTAAATCTTTAGACGACGTTAAAAAATTAGCGGACTCCATTATCGGCATGCAACTTGTAACTCCTCAAACGGGCCCTGAAGGCAAAAAGGTAAACAAGATCTACGTGGAAGAGGGCTGTCAAATTGCCAAGGAATACTACGCGGCGATCTTTTTAGACCGAAACGCCGGCCGAGTCGGCATTATGGCCAGCGCCGAAGGCGGTATGGACATCGAAGAGGTGGCCGAAAAGCATCCCGAAAAAATCCACAATATCACCATAGATCCTTCCAGTGGCCTTTTAGATTTTGAAGCGAGAAATCTGGCTTTCAATCTCGGAATGACTGGAAAAACAGCTTTGAAGGCCGCAGATTTTTTCAAAAAACTGTACCAAGTTTATATGGATTTGGATTGCGCCATGATCGAAATCAATCCGCTCGTGGTCACGCAAACGGGCGATGTGATGGCGCTGGATGCAAAAGTGGGTTTTGATGACAATGCTATGTACCGCCATCCAAAACTTGCAGAACTTAAAGACGAGGCCGAAGAAGATCCAGCGGAGCTCGAAGCACAGAAGTACGAACTGGCGTTCATTAAGCTCGACGGAAACATCGGCTGTCTAGTGAATGGAGCCGGCCTTGCCATGTCGACTATGGATATCATTAAGTTGCATGGTGGAACTCCTGCCAACTTTTTAGATGTGGGTGGTGGCGCGAATAAGGAAAAAGTAACTGCTGCTTTTAAAATTATTCTCAAAGATCCCAACGTAAAAGGGATTTTAGTAAATATTTTTGGTGGAATCATGAAGTGCGACATTATCGCCGAAGGTGTGATCGCTGCATCGAAAGATGTGGGCTTAAAAGTTCCTCTCGTGGTTCGCCTTGAAGGAACCAACGTGGAGCTTGGCAAAAAGATTCTTGCCGAGAGTGGGCTTAACATTATTCCCGCAAACGATCTTACCGACGCCGCCAAAAAAATTATCACTGCTGTTAAGGGAGGTCACTAATGGCTATTCTGATTAATTCGCAAACCAAAGTGATTTGCCAAGGAATTACCGGTGCCCAGGGCACGTTCCACACAGAACAAGCGATTAAATACGGCACAAAAATGGTGGGTGGAGTAACTCCCGCAAAAGGTGGCACTCAGCATTTAGGACTGCCCGTTTTTAATTCCGTGCACGAAGCGGTGGAAAAAACTGGCGCCAACGCTTCAGTTATTTATGTACCGCCACCCTTTGCTGCGGATTCCATCATGGAAGCTGTGGATGCTGAAATTCCGCTGATCATTTGTATCACGGAAGGAATTCCAATCAATGATATGATCAAAGTAAAACAGTACATGAAAGGTAAAAAATCCCGCCTCATTGGGCCCAACTGCCCTGGCGTGATCACTCCTGATCAGTGCAAAATTGGAATTATGCCAGGCCACATCCACCGCGCTGGACGCATTGGCGTTCTTTCGCGCTCTGGAACTCTGACTTACGAAGCTGTCCATCAACTCACGCAGTTGGGTTTAGGGCAAAGCTCGTGTGTGGGAATTGGTGGCGATCCCGTCAACGGAACAAACTTTATCGACATGCTCGAACTGTTTAATAAAGACAAAGACACCGATGCGGTGATCATGATCGGTGAAATCGGCGGTAGCGCGGAATTGGATGCCGCTGACTATATTAAGCGCGAATTCAAAAAGCCAGTAACGGCGTTTATTGCAGGAGCCACAGCTCCTAAAGGAAAGCGCATGGGCCACGCGGGAGCCATCGTCACTGGTGGAGCCGATACGGCAGAAGGTAAATTTGCGGCTCTCGAAGCTGCTGGCTGCAGCATCGCACGCAGCCCTGGTGATTTAGGTACAACATTAAAAAACAGTCTTTAGCCTTCGGCTAAAGACCAACAAGTAGATAGAGGAGACATTATGACAAAAGAAATGACTTTCAGTATTATCAAACCAAACGCAGTTAAAAAGAATGCAATCGGCCCAATCATCTCTCTTTTTGAAAAGAATGGATTAAAAATCGCGGCAGCAAAACTTGTAACTTTGAGCAAAGCTCAATGCGAAGAGTTCTATGCTGAACACAAAGCGCGCCCATTTTTTGGCGAACTGGTATCCTTCATGACATCGGGCCCAGTGATGCTGATGGCACTGTCTGGTGAAGGCGCTGTTATGAAGAATCGCGAAATCATGGGCGCAACTGACCCTGCAAAAGCAGCTGATGGCACAATCCGTAAACTTTTCGGTGACAATGTCGGTGAAAATGCGGCCCACGGTTCTGACAGCGCAGACAGCGCAGCTCGCGAACTGGCTCTGTTTTTTAAAGAGACTGAATTCGTAAACAAATAGGTGGTATATGCAACGGGGACTGGTCGTACTGATTATATTTTTTAGCTTTGGATGCGCGACGTTTCGCGGATCCAAAGACTCGGCGCTCCCCTATGTTCAGCTCGCAGAGAAGCAGCTAGCCACAGGTCAAAACCCGCAAGCCCTTGGCACTTTGCTGAAGGGCGAGCAGGTGGATCCTTCAAATCCCCTCATCCACAATCAGTTGGGGTTGGTTTATTTTGCTTTCGGCAAGTATGAAAAGTCGGCAGAGCACCTAAAAAAAGCTGTGTACCTCGACGGAACTTTGTCAGAAGCTCGCAACAATTATGCACGAACACTGATTGAATTAGGCTTGTTTGTAGAGGCCCGCGAACAACTGAATGTGGTTGTGAGCGATCTCACCTATCTTAAACAACCCTTGGCCTATTCCAACTACGGATTGTCGTTTTTTCGAGAGAAAAGGTACAAAGATGCCATTCCTTGGTTACAAAAATCCATCACTGGTAACAAGAACAATTGTCTCACCTATTCGACCTACGGCAGAGCTCTCTACGAGCTTAAGGACTATCGCGGCGCTATTCCCATTTTTGATGTGGCCGTTCACCTTTGCAAAAGAAACAATTATGACGAAGCCCACTACTTTGCGGCTTTGACCTATTTTAAAAGTGGCGATAAAACAAAAGGAATAGCATTGATGAATGAGACTTTGCTGCTGTATCCTGATGGGGCTTACCAAGCGAAGGCAAGCTCCATGTTAGAACTGATGAGAATGAACAAGACAGGTATATGAAAGAAATTGGACAACTCCTTAAACAAACTCGCGAAGCTCAAGGGAAAACTCTCGAAGAAATCTCTGCGCTCACTAAAATCCAACTTCCCACTTTGGTGGCTTTAGAAGACGGCGACTTCGGACGGCTTTCCAACAAGGCGTTTACCAAAGGATTTCTTCGCAATTACGCCAAAGTTTTGGGTCTCGATGCCGACGCCATTATTTTAAGCCTTGGCGGGCCCACCAAACCCCTGGCCGATGTAAAACCAGCTCCGGTCTCTAAACTTGATTCCAACGAACTGACCAATAAAACAAATCTTCTTTGGTTTCGAACACCCTCACAATTTATCACTGTGGGCGCCGTGGTTATTATTCTTGGGCTTATCACTTCGATTTATTTTATCAGCATGAAGATGATGTCCTATTCGCAAGAAACCGTGCAAAAGGACGTTTCCGAGGTGACCGCAGAAAGTCCGCTTGAGGAGGATCTAAAGGGCGATGAGCCCGGTCGAATCGAGAAGTCCGCGGCGCCAGCAACTCCAAGTTTAAACGCGACTTCCGCGCCCACTTCGACGACATCCAGTGAGGCAGTGGGTACTTCGCCAGCCGCGCCAGTTGCCGAAACACCCCAACAAGACGCGGAAGAAAGCGAACCCCCACCAAAAGGCATCGCGCCCGCTCCAGAAACTGCTCAGAAAATGGTGGCCATCGAAGCCCGAGCCAACGTAAATATCGAAGCTGTGTGGAGCACTGGCAAGTCCGAAACCATTCAGCTCAATGCGAACAGCCGCCACGTTTTTTACTATCTCGATAAAATCCGTATCACAGTGGATGATGGTGGATCGGTAAAAATTAACACCCACGAGAAAACTCTGGGCGTTCCAGGAGAAAAAAGTAAGCCCATTACTATTAATTTCCGTTAGAGCGCGTTAGCCTCAAACGCTCTTGATCAGAAAGGGTTTCCGTGAAAATTTCGAAAATCCTACTTTCTGGCATCACTGTTCTTATATTTTTGGTCTTGTTTTTTGGCATCTTTATTAGCCGGTATGATCTACAACTCCGTCAACATCTTGCTGCCACACCTCACCCTAAGTACTCCGACTACCGGGGTGTCACCCATGCCTTAACTAATAATTCGCAAGGCAGCGCCCCACCAAGCGAAATGATCGATCACGCCTCCAAGGCGCAAATTGATTTTTTGTATATCACGGACCATAATTATTTTGATTCTTCGAATGATATTTTTGGCTACAACAACGATGTTCTTGTGTTCACCGGAAAAAAAGTCAGCGTTCTCGATGCGCATTTTTTGGTTTACAGCCAGCAAAGCCTTCGTCAAATGGATTCCTTGGTTAGCGCGCAAACCCTGATTAATGATTTTGTAAATCGCATGCCCTCCGAATACAAAGCAGAAACGGTTTTTCTCGCCCATCCATTTAAGGCGGGGCACGAGTGGAGCATGGAGTACCCTAAAGGTCTCAATGGCATCGAAGTGATGAATCTGCGCCAGATGTGGCAACAGACGTGGATCCACAAAAAAGCATCGTTCGTATGGAGTCTTTTTTTATATATTTTTAACCCTAAGATTGCTTTATTGCGTTTGATTAACGAACCCTCCAAGGAAGTCAAACTTTGGGATCATCTCAATCGCACGCAAAAAACCATCGGCGTTTTAGGAAATCATTCCACCGGAAAGATTTTTAGTGCCGGGCCGATTTCGTTTTCGTTTCCCACTTACGAAGATTCCTTTCGTTTTGCTAGCAACCATATCCTGATCCCAGGAGAACTCACTGGCATTTCCAGCCGCGATATGGAGCGTGTCCATAGGGCTTTTACTAATGGGAATTTTTATTTTTCCATCGACGCCTTGGCCAACCCCGAGGGCTTTGCCGCTTACATGAAGTCGGGAAAGCGTGATTACCTGATGGGGTCCGCAGTGCCTTTGTCAAAGAACTCAACTTTGTACGTGGATCTTCCAGCGCTGAATATTAAGACTATCGAAATCAAAGTTTACAAAGATGGTGTGGAATATTTGCGTTCGCAAAAACAAAATAGCGAATTTCAAATCACCGAAACTGGTAACTACAGGGTTTATGTGCGCATTCGCCTCCAGCTCCCCATCCCCGGTGAGCTGCGCTGGATCCCATGGATCTACACAAATCATTTCTACGTCCGCTAAAAATCAAGGAGCGAAAGCTGCTGTTTCTTTTCGATTTGTGGAAAGCGAGCTTCGGGTTTGCCAGTAAGGGCAATAAGATTTTCGATCCTTACGCCCTCGTGCGGATCTGCAATTTTTTTCACGATCTCCAAAAACAACTTTCCGCAGTATATAGCGTCTTCTTCGGCGCGGTGAAACGTTCCCGACTCAATTTTTAAATGTTGAACTAACGTTCCCAATTTATAATTTGCTAACCCCGGAAACACTTTTCGCGCCATGGGCAGTGTATCCAAAATCACGCCTCGCGGACTGGAGGTTTCATATTTCTTTATGGCCGACGTTAAAAACTGCGCATCAAAGGGTGCATTGTGCGCAACAACTGGCAGATCCTCGCAAAACTCCGCTAAAGCATCTAATAGCGTTTCGATGTAAGGTTTTCCGGCTACCATGTCATCAGTGATTCCATTGACCGCCGAAGCTCCAGCAGGAATGGACTGCCGTGGATCCACTAATGTAGAAAACGTAGCTTCAACCTCACCGTTTAAATAACGAACAGCACCGATCTCAACAATCTGATCAACGGCTGGAACGGTTCCGGTTGTCTCTAAGTCAAAAGCCACAAATCGCATGCATACCCCCGAAAGATAGAATCTAAAGCGTTAACAAATAATAGGCGAAATGGCCAGACTGTGCCCGCATTTTGACATAACCCGCACTTATTTTTTGTAAAAGCCATTGGTTATAGGGTACCGGCGCCCGCGTCCGAAAGCCCGCTCCGACACCCGCAGCACCGGTGGTGCCTGCCAGCGCTTAAATTCGCTGGCTGCCAATCTTTTAAGCAACCATTTTTCGGTGGGGCTTTTTGCCGCTTTCACCTCGGTCACGATGTTATTTACTGCGGTATCGAGGAGGTCGTACACAGGCAAGGTGTCTTGGTCTTTTTGATTTGGTCGAAGCTCGGCACTGGGAGCGCGCTCGATAATTTCTTTGGGAATGAGCTCGCGCTCGCGGTTATAAAAATGAGCGAGCTCATAAACCTGTCGCTTTAAAAGATCGCCAATGGGTGCGAGGCCGCCACACATATCCCCATAAAGCGTAGAATATCCCGTTGCGTACTCGCTCTTATTTCCGGTGGCTAATAGCAAACTCTGCTGGGCGTTGGAAAACATCATCAGCACATTTCCACGCAGGCGGGCCTGTAGGTTTTCGTGAACCAATCCAAACGACATTTCGCCAAACGTTTTTTGGTAATCGTGAATGGTACTTTCGTAAATATTTTGAATGGGCATATTGAGAAAATGACAGCCAAAGTTTTTTGCCAATTCCTCGGCCAAGCGAGCGCTTTTTTCATGGGAGTACGGTCCGGGTAGCGCAATTGTCGTCACATTTTGTGGTCCAACGGCATCACACGCGAGAGCCGTGACCACCGCCGAATCTATTCCTCCACTTGAACCAAGATGTATCTTTGAAAACCCATTTTTAGAAACAAAATCACGAATTCCTAACGTCAAAACAGAATGGAGTTGTTCCACTTTGGACTGAGCGCCCTGCCTCACACCGCCATCTGATTTTTCAAGGTCTACAATGTTTAAATCTTCGGAGCAAAAAGCCGACTGCGCGAGAAACCGTCCTGTTTTATCGACCACGAAGCTTGAGCCGTCAAAAATCAGTTCGTCCTGCGCACCCACCATGTTGACGTAAATCACGGGTGCGGAAAAATATTTTGCAGTTTGCTTTGCCACTGCGAGGCGACGCGTTTGTTTTTGCAAAGAGAAAGGAGAGGCATTAATACTTATAACCACATCCACTTTGTTTTTCTTAATTTTCTTGAGTGGGTTTTCATCGGGATTTCGTTCCCAGGCCCACATGTCTTCGCACACCAAAAGCAAAACTTTTTTCTTTTGCAACTGAATCACGTGCTCTTGAATATCGCCTGCACGAAAAAATCGCCCCTCATCAAAAATATCGTAGGTTGGCAAAAGAGATTTCATCACCGGGCGTTTTGGTGAATGGGATGAGAATGCGGCATTGGCCAGCGCTGGCATCCCTTTTACTTCAAAAAGACCGCCCACGATGGCTTCGATATTTTTAGGTTTATTTTTGAAAAATGTCTTTATGGCTTTGTTATGGGCCGCGATCAATTCGGGGCGCTCCAGAAGATCGTTGGGACTGTACCCAAGGATCGATAATTCGGGAAAAACGATCAGTTGGCAGCTTTTGTCTGCCGCTCTCTGGGACCAAAGCAGCATTTTCTGTACGTTTCCGTCGAGGTCTCCCAAAACAGGATTCATTTGCGCGAGGGCTATTCTCATGCGGGAGATAATATAAATGTTTGGCAGTTCTGTAAAGTTTTCCTTCAAACCTTGCTGTCTATTTTTAAAACAGCAGCAGTAATTTGTTCAAATTCCTTGGTCAAAGGCTCTCTGGTTGAATCTGTGGGTCTGCGGAGGACCAATACGTGTGTTGGCATTAGACACCCTCAAGGTAACAATTTTGGGCACGGGTTTTGTAACTGTTTTGAGTCAACTGCCTTCAACAACCGCTGAGAAAGATAAACCTGAGATGCAAAACATTGTGCACAAACTGCAAAATATGATTCAAACCTACTACGGTTTTGCGAGCCAGCTCGACTGGCATAACAACCTAGACGACGCAGGGACAGAGAAAAACCAAGCGGGAACCCTTACCGTGCCTCTTTTCGAACCTAAGTCGAAGCGACCGGTGGCTTACTTTAAAGTTCTGGATGTTCCAACGCAGCAGGCGGCCGTGCAGGAAAAGCTTCGCGAACTCATTCAGTTTTCTTTGCAAAACTACATCAACCTTATGGATAAACTGGATGTGGCCGACAACCTCTTGCAGTATTTGCAAATGGAGCTACATCCACAAAAAATTATTCGCCTTCAGGGGTCAAAACAAAGCACACAAAAATTCCGTGAAGCCTCCTTCAATCGAACTGTGGCATCAACAACCAGCTCCGACTTTTCTTTTGATCACCAAAAGCAGGCTCTTTTGCTAAAGAGTGATTCACCCATTCGCCTAGAGCGGCTGGCGCTCTCTCTGCACGCGACGGCGAAAAATCATTTCTTTTTGCGCACCGATCAAATGGGGGCCAATTTTTTAACGACAATTAACGATTTGGCCGGGTTAAATAAAACCACACTCTTTATCCCAGACATCAACTCCCTTTCTGAGCGTCAGCAAAAAACTCTCGAAACTTTTTGGCTCATGACCCAATCAAAAAATTCAACAAAAACTTCAGCTGAAGTGCTGGTTGTTGCCGCCACCCAGTCCACTTTGAGTGAGCTTGTGAAAACCAGTCTTTTGAACTCCACGTTTTTACAAAATTTTGATTTCTTCTATCTTTTATCGGACTCATCCAGCGAAGCCGAAATTCGTTTCGAAAATTTAAATCAATGTGCCCACGCCATTTTACAGGCAGCGCCAGAGCACCACCTTAAACACCATAAGTTTTCGCAAAATATAAAAAGCTGTCACCTGATACCTTCGTGTGAAAGTCTGTTTCCGTCAGTCCATTAGCGGACCCATTAAAACGTTGCTTTTCGCCTCCGAGTCGGGGACCATGGAATCATGGTGGCGCAAATTTCCGCAGAATATCCAAAAGTTTTTGATGAACTGATTCAAAAACATCTTTCAATCAAGGATTATTCCATCGTTCCGCTGGCGGGCGATGCCTCGTCGCGACGTTACTATCGCGTTGTGAAAGGGAACGAATCATGGGTTCTGATGGAATGGACGCCGTTTCAAAATCCTGATGAATTTCCCTTTATTTCTATTCAGCGCCATCTTCACAACAGCCAGATCGATGTTCCGGGTATCATCGGAATGGATGAACAAAAAGGACTGTTCCTTCTCGAAGATCTCGGTGATCTGACTTTGGAACGACGGTTTTGGGAGTTTTCAAAACAGGATAGCATTATTCCCTTTTATCAGGTGACCCTTGATTTGCTGGTAAAGTTGCATCGGCAGTCCCTCGATAAAAAGCAGTGGAGCCAGTGCACGGCTTACGGCGTGCAGTTTGATACCGAAAAATTTACTTGGGAACTTAACTACACCTTTAAAAATTTATTTTCTGTGCTGTGTCCACATCAGCTCCCAGAAAAAGAACAATTGGCGCTGCAAAAGGAGTTTAATTTTCTTGCACAGACTTTAGCAGACGCTCCTCAGGTGTTATGCCATCGCGACTTTCATTCGCGCAACATTATGATTAAAGGCGATCGTATTTACTTTATCGACTTTCAGGATGCACGCTTGGGTCCAGCGCAGTACGATCTTGTAAGTCTTGTGCATGATTCCTACGTCACTCTCGATGACGAGCATATTCAAAGTCTCATAGATTATTATCTAGAGATTTTTCCAGAAGCTCTCACACAGTTTAAAACTCGAGAAAACTTCATGCATTATTTTTATTTGCAAATGCTTCAGCGCTGCTTCAAGGCCTGTGGAACTTTTGCCGCAATACTCAATCAGCGGGAGGACCGTCGTTACCTTAAATACTTGCCGCACACACTGGCTAAGGTAAAATACGCTCTCTCACAAACCACTGATTTTCCGACGATAAAAAAACTAGTCGACCAGCTTCAACTTCCACAAATCGAAAAATGGCCGTAAAAGCGCTTCTCCTTTGTGCAGGGTTAGGAACACGCCTCCGCCCCTATACAAATCATCTGCCCAAGCCAGCGATTCCATTTTTTGGCCTGCCACTTTGTTATTACAGCCTTTACCTTTTGCGCAAAATCAACTGTCTTGATGTCACCGTCAATCTGCACCACTTGCCGGAGAAGATACAAACTCTTCTTAAGAAAAACGAACTGACTGATTTTCAGTTTTCGTTTTCGCTCGAAAAAGATCAAATCATGGGAAGCGGTGGTGCACTTTACTACGCAAAAAGCTATTTGCAGTCTGCGGACTCTTTTTTTGCCATTAACTCCGACGAAGTGATGATCCCCCCTTCTGCCGAAGTTTTGAGTGATTTAAAAAATCACCATCAGACAACGAAATCTTTGGCAACGTTGTTGGTCACTGATCATCCAGAATTGCTTAAAACTTTAAAGCCCGTTTGGGTGAATAGAGAGGGTGTGGTGCGCGGTTTTGGCGATAAACCAGAAACGACGGAGCAACTTCGCCCGGTTCACTACACCGGATATAAGATTTTTTCGAGAGAGGTGTTACCTTTGCTTCCATCCGGAGAATCGCATATTTTCCATGACACGCTCGTGCCGGCCATAGGCACCGGAGCTCTCGTAAACACCCACTTTATTGATTGTCGCTGGTGGGAAACCGGATCCTTTTCGAATCTGCTCACAGCAACGGCGGATGTGATCCACTTGATTCACCGGAAAAAAAAGAACCATATTCGCGATATCTACGAAAGTTTTCAAAAAGAGTTTTCTTTTGCAACAATGATTCAAGGGTCCAATACGGTGGCTTTGCATTCTGCCGCCACTATTAAAAACAGTCAGTGCCGTGGGACCGTCTTTGTGGACGAAAATTCTTCTGCTACAACGGATGTAATTTTACAAAATTGCATCGTAGATAGAGACCTGCAACTTACAATATCTCAACAAGACACCATGATTTTAAATACGGAGACACCATGAAAGTTTTAGGCATTATGAATGGCACCAGTGGCGACGGCGTTGACTATGTGGTTGCCGATGTTTCTTTTAAAAAATCCTGGTCTGTTCGTTTTTTGCAGCACGAACACAAACCTTTTGACAAAAACTTTCACGAAAAAACCAAACGGCTCATTACCAATGTGGCCACAACCTACGAGATTGGGGAGTTTCACCATGAACTTGGGCGCCTTTACGCCAAGCATTTTTCTGAAATCCGTTGGAAGCACAAACTAGAGTTGATTGGCTTGCATGGACAAACTGTTTACCACCGCGGTGGCTCGGCCACCTTTCAGCTCGGAGAGCCGAGCTATTTATCCCATCAAGCTAAAATTCCGGTGATTTTCAACTTTAGAGCCAGCGACGTCGCAGTGGGTGGCCAGGGCGCCCCCCTCGCTCCAGTTTTACATAAAGTTCTTTTGTCGCAATTTAAAGAGCCTGTGGCTTTTCATAATCTCGGGGGTATTAGCAATCTTACGTTTTGTCATAAAAAAACCTGGCTCGCTTTCGACACCGGTCCTGCCAATACGCTAATGGACATTTGGATCCAACACAAAACACAATCCAAAGCACTTTATGATGACGACGGAACTTTGGCCTCAAAGGGTCTTCCGCAGTTAGAAACTGTGGAAAAAATGATCGCCAATGCCTATTTTAAAAAAGCGGCGCCTAAGAGCTGTGGTCGCGAGGAATTTAATCTTCACTTTATTCAATCGCACATTGATAAAAAGTTTCCAAAACTTAAAATCGAAGATCAACTGGCCACGCTCACTGAAGTTTCAGCAGCAAGTATTTACCAAGCCTACAAAAAGTTCTGCCCTACAATGCCAAAGCATATTTATTTTTCAGGCGGCGGCCTGCAAAACAAATTTTTTATGCAAAGGTTGAAGCTTTATTTTGGCTCTGATGTTGTAAAATCGTCGGAGGATTTAGGTTGGCCATCCCAGGCCATCGAAGGCGGCGCATTCGCACTGCTTGCTTACATGCGCGCAAAAGAATTGCGGGTGGATCTCAGAACAATCACCGGCGGCGACAAATCATCGCTGCTAGGACAAATCTGCTAAAAGGTGCCAGGTCCTGTTTACAGTTCTGCGAGTTGGTTTCTTTCGGTTTGGATACGTTTTTCGATTTTTTGAAAATTATCAAATGCGTGAGCAGCTGAAATGCCGCCGGGTTGTCCCGAGGCGAGGCCGCGCGCTTGTAAAGCTTTATCCACAGCATTTCCCACACCGTTGCTTCCAGCTCTGCCGTCATCAATTCCTACACGGGAGGCCACGGGATTTCCGCTACCTTTGCTAGCTGAAGCAGCCCCCACTTGCATGCCGCCGTTTTTTCCACCCGCACCACCCGTGGCGCCAAAATTAATTTTTGGCGTTCCATCGGGATTCACTTCGGGAACACCGCGAGCACGCCCACCGGGTCCGCCGCCGGAACCTCCGCCACCAAATCCTCCGCCACCACCGCCGGGTGATTGGCCAAACTGCGCCATGCTCGGATCTACTTTTTCACCCATAGCAGGTGCGTCGTTTGTGTTGAGTCCTGAATCTAAAAAACTTCCATCACCCGCATCGCGAGTGGTGTTGGCAAGTGTTGCGCCAGGAGTATCGGCGGCCGCGTCCACTTTGCACTGCGCGGGATCTTTTGCACACGCATCACCACTCTCGCCGCCGTCACCCTTGAGCTGTCCTAGGAGCGCAGTGAGGAGTGGTAAAACCTGATTGAGGTCCAACCCCGCTTTTTTTGCAGCTGCAAGGTTTTCCGCTGGTTGCTGATTGCATTCTTTTTCCGCCTGTTGCGCTTGCAGTGCCGCGTCCTCGTTCAAATTTGCCTGCGCCTGAGCTGCCTCTTGCTGACATGTTTGGATACAACTCTTAAAGCTTTTATAACATTTCGCTTCGAACTCATTGACCTGTCTCGTAGACGTCGCAGTATTCTTAATGGCAAGCTCCACACCTGGAACTGTTCCCGCACCAGGTTGTTGAGCCGTTGACTGGATTTGCTCCATCAAGCGAAGGGGTTCTTCAATTCCTTTTTTATCGCAATCGTTGAAGGCGGTATCGCGTGCGCTTTGACAACTGCCGGCCGCGAATACAAGATCCAAATTTGCAAAAAATAGAGTGATAAAAAACATTTTTTTCAT
Organism: Bdellovibrionales bacterium; assembly: GCA_043764415.1. Taxonomy (GTDB): domain Bacteria; phylum Bdellovibrionota; class Bdellovibrionia; order Bdellovibrionales; family JAGQZY01; genus JANPLN01. The sequence continues at coordinate 14,169 of JAYUKO010000149.1, forward strand.
ATTAATGCCCCATTCCCGTGCGCTCGCGATCCACGCGTTTTTCTACCATTAAAAAAATATCTGAATGCGAAACTCCGATAACGCCATCGCCAAATTGTTTAAAAAATCCACCCCACGCTGCGGGATCACGATCGATGCCAGAGCGTTCGGCCTCTGTTGCAGCCGTGGTTTCTTTTTGACTGCCATCTAAGCTCGAAATACTCACGCGGCCATAACCTGTGGAGCCACTGGGTTGTGCGACAAGATCGCCAGCTCCTGCTCCCACTTTTTCGGCAAGCTGTTTGCGCATGTCCGCAAGGCCTTGCTGGATCGCACTCGATTCCTTGCCACTCACACCGGCGGCAGCTAAGCTCGCGGGACTCAAATCGCCATTCACCGAAGCTCCGGTGGGCGTTGTGATATTGCCGCTATCATCGACGGTGTAACCTTGGCTGACCAAATCTGCTTTGAGTTTGTTGAGTTCTTTTTGTAAAGCCGCATCTTGGACTGTGGAGGTGTCCACTGTGCCAGTGGAGCTTCCGCTGGAACCCAAATCATTCATCAAATCTTGCGACTGCATCGCTTTGCTAGCGGCATAACCAGCTGCTGCAAAAGCTGCCGCACCCAAGTAGCATGCCGTGCGATTGTGAGTACCACAACGCATCATATAACTAGTACCTAAGGCAGCTGCAGCTACACCCATCACGATGGATTGAGTTTTTCCTGACTCTGCTTGGTTGTATGCGCCGGTGTTTTCTTCGCCTACCGATCCATCAGTCCCATAATTTGTTGTTGTTGTTACTGCGCCAGTCATCTGATCGTTGACTGTGCCTGTGGGAGTTGTCGATGTTGTTGTGCCCGTGGAGACCGTGCAGTTGATCGAAGTCTCGCACCCCGCTCCGCCGCCCGACGCCACTTCGGCGAAAGACTGACTTAAGAAACATAGGAAAAAACTAAAAATCACCAAGGTTTTGTACGCCATTTTTCTATCCCCCGATACCTTCTCTTTATCGGACGGAAGTCTGTAAATCTTTACTATTTCAGCCAGACAACGTCTCACGACGACACAAAAAACTGACTTTCACTGTCTCATTTTGAGTCGTTTAGTCTGCGGGCGGTGGATTTAAGATGGGGCCGCTTAGGCCCGGGCCACCAAGTTCTGAGCCCACCGAGATTAAATAGTTTTTCGAAACAATTTTTACTGAGTATCCCGAGCGACCCCCGTGAGGGCAGCCTCCGGGGCTCGGTCGCGCCATCACGTCGGAATCATTGCGCAGTAAGCATTTTCCAAAATCATCGGGAAACTCGTAA
>JAYUKO010000150.1:0-4266 GCA_043764415.1 Bdellovibrionales bacterium
TTGGCGCGAGTTCATTGTAGGAAGCATCATCGGCGCAATCATGGGACTTTTTTCAGGACTTTTCCTCTACTTCTTTATGTGGAATGATGATCGCAGTATTATCGTTGGCTCCGTGATGTTTATCTCCATGCTCGTAACATCTGTGGTTGGCGCCGGAGCCGGAGCTGGTGTTCCATTTTTGCTTAAAAAAATGGGACGCGATCCCGCCGTGGGAAGTGGCGTTTTAGTAACAGTTATTACCGATATTTTTGGATTTTTTTCGTTTTTAGGTTTGGCAACGTTTGCCATGAAATTTTTTGGTTCGCATTAACAGGGAAACAACATCTATGTACGAGCAAATTGTTAAAGACATCCAAGCCGCTAAAACCATTCTGCTAACCACGCATCGGCAGTGCGACGGAGATGGATTGGGAGCTCAACTCGGAATGTACCATGCTCTGCGCGCCCTCGGAAAAGAGGTGCGCGTTCTCAATGTGGACGCCACACCAAACAAATACCGCTTCCTGACCCCCGACTCCTACATACAGTATTTCGATAGCCATCACGATCTAATCCAAGATGTGTCTTTGGCAATCGTCTTCGACACCAACGACTATCGCCTGCTTGAGCCTCTTTATGCTGAGATCGAAAAAAAATGTAAAAAAATTCTCTTTGTTGATCACCATCCTGTGCTGAAAACCGGCCCCGAGCCCACAGCAGGTTCCGTGATCAACACCAATGCCGCCAGCACTGGCGAAATGGTGTTCGATATCATTAAGGCTCTCGGCGCTCCTATGAACCGCGATATCGCCCGTGCACTTTACACGAGTATCGCTTTTGATACGCAAATTTTCCGCTACGTGCGCAACTCCTACCGTTCTCATGAAATCGCAGCGGAACTTTTGCGCCACGAAACCGAACCCAGTATTATTCACAAACATATCTTTGGAAATTTTACTGCTTTAAAATACAAATACCTTTCCAAGGTGCTCTCCGAAATGGAATTCTTTTACAAAGATCGCTTGGTATTTTTGCAAATTAGCAGCCAAGAACTTTCTCAGTACGGTTTGAGCGCGGACGACAGTCGCGACTTGGTGGACATGATGATGAATATTGAATCCGTACACATCGCCGTGGTTATTCGCGAAGATGAGATCGGCCACTTTAAAGTGAGTTTACGAAGCAAAGGGCACTTTGACGTCAACGCGCTCGCTGAATCTCTCGGCGGCGGCGGTCATGTGTTTTCCGCAGGCGCCTCCATAAAAATGCCTGGCGATGTTCTGAAGAAAAAAATTGTCGAGCACTTCGCGAAATTCAACAGCTAAACCGGTTAGGATGACAGCCCGTACTTCTTAAAAAGGGCATCAACTTCGGGCAAACAGGTGCCGCAGCTTGTATTGGCCGAACTTCGAGCTCGCACCTTTTCTATGGTGTGGGCGCCTAAAATAATCGCTCTTTCCACATTGATTTGTGGAATTTTGCGGCAATGACAAAGTTCGGGGTCCGAGGGCTCGTCGCCCCACTCTTCACGAATCTTCAATAGCAACTCACGCAAGAGGAGCTGCTCGGGCTCTTTCCCCTGCGGGACGGGAAGCTTACTTTTGTGAACCAACATCTTTGCCTGCAACTGATTGATGGCTGCATAGAGAGCCAAGCGCCCAACGATGTTCCACTGAACTTTGCGGATAGTGTCTTTATCGAAGGTCACTATCGCCTCAACGGAGTCACCACCCGCTATGGCTGCAACAAAGGTTTTTGTCATGGAGTTGAATCTCCAAAGTAGTTTTCAAACAATGCTTTTTGTGGATACGAAAACCACATGCCAATAAGAAATAAAAAATAGAAGGGATAAATAAGCCATCCCGTCTGCGTAAAAATGGCAATCATGATTCCAATGATAGCTACAAATTCTAACAGGAGTATATGGATGGCATAGACAAGAAGAAGCGTTTCTTTAAGCTTTCGGCCCTCGTAGGCTTTGAGTTTTGCTCCGCGAACTTTCATGTAGTTTTGAAAAAAACGAATTCCGTAAATAAAACTAATAACGGCCATCAAGACAAACACAACGTAAACTAACAGAGGCGCCGTTTGTGGACCCGGCTGCGTGATAAAAAATTCGAGGCCCCAAAAGGAAAATAACGTGGATTGAATGAGAATTCCAAAAAATACGAAGCGCGCTGTTTTCACTGTGGAAGCAAGCAGAGATGGTTTATCCATAAAACTATGGTAGCAATGGAGCCCATGGACGTCCACCAAATCCCAGCCCGCAAAGACAATTACATTTATGTGCTCGAGGACCAAAGCCTCGACCATTGTGCCGTGATCGATGCCACGGACTTTGAACTGATTCGGCAGTTTTGCAAGGCGCGGAACAAACGCTTGTCTGCCATCTTTGTCACTCACCACCACGAAGACCACATCAATGCCATCGCTCGCCTCGTCGAACTTTATCAATGCGAAGTTTTTGTGGCCCAAAATGATGCCCACCGAATTGCCGGTGCGACTCAACTTGTAAACGACAACGATATTGTTTTGTATGGACACCATCCTCTGACGGTTTTTTCAACACTAGGTCACACCCTCGGACATATTTCTTACTACGATGGCACCCACGCCCGGTTGTTCTGTGGCGATGTGATCTTTCGCTTTGGCTGCGGGCGACTGTTCGAAGGCACGGCTCAAATGATGCTCAACACTCTTTCACGGTTGCGCGAGCTCCCCGACGACACCATGATTTACTGCGCGCATGAGTACACCCATGCCAATTTAAACTTTTGCCAAAAACTAGAGCCGCAAAACGAGTATTTAAAAAACTTTCACCAAGCACCACCTACGGTGCCTTTTCGCCTCAAAGAGCAAAAAGCCCACAGCCCATTTTTCCGCTGGGACGATCCACTCCTGCGCGCGCAGTTAAAGACATCATCAGACGTAGAAACCTTCGCCCGCGTCCGCGACCTCCGCAACCGCTTTTAGGTACGGCGTACCTAAACCTACCTAAACCTAAAAATCCGTGTATTTGGTGTTTTGGCCTTTGGCTTTTTCGACGGGGTATTTGGCTTTGTTTTTTTGCAGTTTTTTGACGAAGGCATCCGACAAATCGAAATCATATTTTTGCGAAATTCGCAGGAGAAAAAATAAAACGTCGGCGAGCTCGTCTGAAATAGCTTCGCGCTGGGCGGGTTGCTTTAAAAGTTCTTCGATCTGTTTTTCGGACTGAAAGCGGAAAACTTCTAAAAGCTCTGCACTCTCGGTCACTGCACCGATGGCGAGATCTTTGATGTTATGAAACTGATCCCACTCGCGCTCTTCGCAAAACTGGCGAGTGGTTTTTTTTAAATCTTCAATCTTGGTGTCTTGGTCCATGGGGGTCTCTTTTCCACGAGAAATCACGAAACAGCTCTTTAACTTTCGAATCGAGATCTTGTCGGTAACAAATAAATCCATTGTTGAGGTACCGGGGCTTTCCGTAGCGCAGCGGTTCCAAAGTTTTCAAATCCACAACGCGACAACCTGCCTCTTCGAGCAGAATTTGCCCCGAGGCCGTATCCCATTCGTAGGTGTTCCCGAAGCGCGGGTAAAAATCCACATCGCCACGAGCCATGTTGCACATTTTTAAAATCGACTCTTGATGACGAACTTCTTGAATATTGAGCGCCGACATCAGCGGCTGCGCCTGGGGCTTTAAATGGAACCCCGAAGAATAGGCCACCAGCGCCTTGCGAGTTTGATCGTTAGTGATTTTACTGCCGTTAAAAAAACTGCCTTTGCCAAGTTCTGCGCTAAACATCAAACCCGTTGCTGGAAAATACGTCACTCCAAGGATGGGGCGGCCCGCAGAAACCAGTGCGATCAAAACCGCAAAGTGCGGGGCCTGATCGATAAAATATTGCGTCCCGTCCAAGGGGTCCACGATAAAGTAGTCCTGGTTGGGAAGGGGCAACTGCCGTTCCTCACTCACCACAGGAGCCCCCAGAGCTTCTAGCTTCTCGATGAGGAAATCGTTTGAAGCGTGGTCAGCTTCGGTGACCGGGCTGCCGTCGGTTTTGTCGATGATTCTAAGATCCGGCTTTTTAAAGTACTTCAGCAGAATTTCGCCGGCCTGAATGGTGATTTTTTCGATCTTTTCGCGCATGTTTGTGCTCATAACGTCGCCAACATAGCTTTAAACGTTTTAAAAACCAAGAATTTCAAAAGGATTCCTTGAAAAACAAAAATCTAGGCGTTATAAAACGACGCTGGATTAAATAGTTTTTCGTTGAAGTGAGGTTTCCATGGCTAAAAAGGGCA
>JAYUKO010000151.1:0-15268 GCA_043764415.1 Bdellovibrionales bacterium
CGAAAAAAATATTTGGTTGTTCTCGGCAACCATGAGCACGGAGATTCAACGAATCACCGATAAATATTTAAAAAATCCTCTCGTCGTAAAAAAGACAACAGGTAAACAAGTCACCACGGACATCGAACAATCTTTTATTTTGGCAAACGGCAAAGACAAACTCGAAGTTCTCAAGCGCATATTAATGAAACATAATGATTTTTACGGACTCATCTTTACCCAAACTCGTGGGGAAGCTGATGACCTCGCTGGCTATTTAAATAAAATGGGTTTTCGCACCGAAGCCATGCACGGAGATAAATCGCAAAATGAGCGCGAACGCATTTTAGAACAATTCCGCAAGCGCCATGTGCAAATCGTGACGGCGACGGATGTTGCTGCTCGTGGTATCGACGTAAAAGATCTCACCCACGTTATCAATTGGTCTTTGCCATGGGACGTAGAGATTTACATTCACCGCATTGGTCGCACAGGACGAAACGGTCAGAAAGGCCTGGCTGTGAGTCTTGTGGCTCCAGCCCAGATGAGTCAGTTGCGACGAATCGAAAAAGTGACGCGTCAGGAAATTTTAAAAATGGTTCCTCCTTCCATCGAAGAGATCCAAACCAGCATGTTAAATAATTTGTTTTCAAATTTCGAAAAAATGCTCACGAACGAACGTTTGGCTGAGCGGCTGAAGGCTTACGGCGAAAAATTGGAATTGCCAGAGTGGGTGCAAGGTTTAGGAAGCGAAACCCTCATCGGGATGTTTGCCAGCATGCACTTTCCAGACTTCTTTCGGCATAATGCGATTCAGGAACCGCAAAAAGAATCCTACGCCAATCGTGAAGGCGGCGGTGGGCGCGGTGGTTATCGCGGTGGTGGCCGGCGCGGTGGTGGTGAACGCACCGAAAGACGCGCCGAAGGTGGTGGCGGTGGTTATCGCGGCGGTGGTCGCAGCAGCGAACGAAGTGGTGACCGCAGCGCTGAACGCCCTGAGCGTCGCGCCGAAGGTGGTGGCGGTGAAGATCGTGTTGCTCGTCGCAGCAGCAGTCGCGACGACCGTGGTGTTGACCGCGGCGATGCGCGCAGTAGCGAACGCAGTGACAGTCGTAGTGATGGGGGCAGCGGTGGCGCTCGCAAGCCGCGCTTTCGTCGATAACAAAAACTCATAGGTCATATATTGCGCAACTATTGAGCGCAATATTCACTTGCATTAACTCGTATTGTTTTATTATTCTCGGTCCGTACTATTTTTTGTAAAAATTGTCTGCCGGTGGATTTAAACGAGGTGCATAATGGTCTTTGAAGCAATTGGTAAACACGGTAATCACGAACAAGTTGTTTTTTGTCACGACCGAGAAATCGGGTTGAAAGCGATCATCGCGATCCACAACACAGCATTGGGCCCGGCTCTGGGCGGAACACGCATGTGGACCTACAAGACCGAAGAAGAAGCCCTGATTGATGTTTTAAGACTTTCCGAAGGCATGACCTACAAAGCTGCAGCCGCCGGTCTTAATCTGGGTGGCGGTAAAGCTGTCATCATCGGCAATCCAAAAACTGATAAGACCGAGGGACTGTTTAGAGCCTTTGGTCAATTTGTTAACTCCCTGAATGGCCGATACATAACTGCTGAAGATGTGGGCACAACTGTCAAAGACATCGAATACATCTACATGGAAACTCCCTGGGTCACAGGAATTCCAAAAAGCCTGGGTGGGTCTGGAGATCCATCACCTTATACGGCGCATGGTGTTCTTATGGCCATCAAAGCCAGTTGCAAAGAAAAATTGGGAACTGATGTTTTGCGCGGAGTTCGCGTGGCAGTGCAAGGCCTTGGAAACGTTGGCTCCAACCTTGTGAAGTATCTTAAAGAAGAAGGCGTCGAGCTCACCATCACAGACATCGATGAAATTAAAACTAAAAAATTAGCCGAACAGTATGGGGCAAAATCAACATCTCCCGATGATATCGTAAAAACTGAGTGCGAAGTTTTTGCTCCTTGCGCGATGGGTGCGGTGATCAACGATCAAACGCTGGAGCAATTGCGCTGTAAAATTGTAGCTGGCGGTGCAAACAATCAACTGCTTGAACAACGACACGGGACAGCCCTTAAAGAAATGGGTATTTTATACGCCCCAGATTTTGTGGCAAACGCCGGTGGTTTGATGAATGTGTTTGTGGAGCTTGAAGGTTACTCGGTGGACCGCGCTCTCGAAAAAACCACGCGAATCTACGACAGCATGTTGGAAATTTTTGAAATGGCGAAAAAAGAAAACATTCCAACCAACGAAGCGGCAATCAGCCATGCCAAAAAACGAGTGGAAACAATTGGTCGATTAAAAACGAAACACCAAGGTAAATCCTACCGGCCGTTTACGACTTTAAAAGAAGTTTATCAGCGCTAAAAAAACATAAGGGAGCTCAGCATGAGTGAAGACATCGTAGAAAAATTAACTTATTGGGTTCAAAAAGCATTTTGGCCAGCTGTGGGGCTTGCCGTTTTTGCTGTGGTGGCAAGTGTTGGTATGAACTACAAAGCCAGTCTCGACCACAAAAAATCAAGCAAAGCCCAAGACGGCCTGTTTGTGATTCGTCAAGAGTTGCAAAAAGTTGCAGAGTCTTTAGAGCCGAAAGATGATCCAAAAAAGGATAGCAAAACTCCCCCAGTTTTGGAAAAACCAAAGCAGAGTCCCGAGGTTTTAGAGAAAGCCTATGCTCCGGTGGTTCAGAAACTACAAAGTTATGTAACTGCAAACCAGGGTTCACAGTCGGCCGTTGAGGCCGCTTTGCTTGTGGCAGAGCTCACCCAAGAATACAATAAGCCCCAGATGGCCATTGAATCACTAGCAACATCACTCAAAGACATAGATTCCAAATTATTTTTGTTTGGTGTCGCTCAAACTGAACTTGGAAATCTTTACGCAAAAACCGAGAAGTGCCTCGACGCCGCCGAGGCTTGGGAAAAAGTGATCGCCGATAAAAATCATGCTTATATGGCGGCCAACCTGCGCCTCAAAGCCGGCGTTTGTTACGAAAAACAATCGCAGCTCGACAAAGCAGAAGCTCTCTACCAGGATGTTGTGACCAAGGAGCCCACGTCGTTCTCTGGGCGCACTGCTAAAAAGTTTCTTCTCCATCTTAAGTATTTAAAATCAAAATCGGCAGCGGCGGGAGCTACCACTCCAGCTAAGAACGGGTAGGATTTTTGCTAAAACTGTTAGCTGCTTTATCACTATTGGCTCTGCTCTCTGCGTGTGCAAATACCTCGTCTGGAAAAATTTCGCGATGGAAGCCAGTGTCGTTTGAACGATCCTGGTCTCGAGCTACCGTCAAAGACAGTTATCATGGCTACCAGCATCCTGCGATTATCAGTCCCATTCTGTCAAAAAATATGATTTTTTCGGGAAATTCTGTGGACGGCATCGTCGCCTTTGATCAAAAAATGGGACATCAAAAATGGCGGATGAATTTTAAAGACGGGACTGAAGGTCTCGCTGTGGATGAGAAAACCGGGCTTTATTTTGGCACGAACAATGGTCATTTTTATCATGTGGATGCTTCCACAGGCGCCACTGTTTGGAGTTTTTTAATTGGGGCGGAAGCTGTGTCAGCCCCGCTTATTCAAGGGGAATATGTTTACCATATGGCGGGCAATGGCTCGCTCTACTGCCTGGAAAAAGAAACCGGCCGCGTGCTTTGGGTAAAATCCCGAACACCGAAAGATGCACTCACTGTGCGAGGAACAACTTCGCCGGTATTTTTTGATGGTAAAATTGGCGTTGGCTACAGCGATGGCTACTTTGTGGCTTACACGGCGGTGGACGGCGGCGTTGCCTGGGAAAAACAACTCGGCGATTCGCGCAAATTCAACGACGTGGATGCCAAACCAACGCTTTCAGAGCGCTGTGTTTTAGTCTCCAATGTGGGCGAGGCCCTGTTTTGCCTCGATAAAGCCAATGGTACTGTTCTTTGGCGATTGGATGAGGGTGGATCAGCCCACCCAGCGGCGGTCGTTGGAGAGTCCGTCTACTACTCCACGGAGAATTCAATTTTGAAGGTCGATCTGAAATCTGGAAAGCTTATCAAGCGGTTTGATCAAGACAAAAAGTGGGGCATGGTCAGCGGAGTCAATGCCTACAAAAGCTGGCTGGTTTTTGCCCTGAGTGAAGGGCCTGTGGTGTTGATGGATCGCGAAACGGGAGAGTGGGTGGATCAGTTTCACACCGGCCGTGGCGCGAGCATTATGCCGACGCTGGTGTTGAGCTCTGCAGAGGTCTACGTCGTATCCAATCAGGCAAATATCTACAAACTCAAAATCGTCAGTAACGCCCGATGAAGTTAACTGCCTTAGCCTTGTTTTTTTTACTGGTGGGCTGTGCTTCGGGTCAGTGCAAAAGAGACGGGACACCTGTTGTGGCAGACGAAGAAGCGAAAACCATCTCGGAGCAAGAGCTCGCCAACGAGATCATTGTGATTGGCAAGTCGGATCAAAGCCTCCAGTGTGGGTACAATATAGGCATGTCAATCACTCAGATGGCCCAGGAGCTCGAAGGTATCCAGATTCTGCGCACCGAGAAGCGCCATGATGGCTTGATGCGCGTGCAGTCCTGTGGGGCGCTTACGGGGATGATGAATGTTTATTTTATCTATCGCAAAGACGTCAAAAAGTCCGTGCGGCTGGGCTATAAAGTATTGGACACCGATAAGTGATTCATGAACAATAAGATTCATGGGACGACTCGAAAATTTACAGCCAAGTATTAAGCCCGGTAAATTCAAAAAAGAGGGTATTCACAACCTTTACACCTTTGATGACCGATCTATTCCGCAATTAAACCTAAAGCCAATTCATCAACAGTTTTTAGAACTGAGTAAAGGGTCCTATTCCATCAAAGAAATTTGCATGTTTATCTATGACCGCTTTAAAGACTTCAGTTTTACTGATCTCTATCTGTTGGTAGAAAACTGGTCCGCCGCGGGCGTGTTTAAAAATTCCGCCGAAATCCACGACGCCATTCACAATAAAAAAGAGACCGCCAAGGCACCGGTATTTAATAAAACTCTCAACCAGGAAGAACTGAACCTGCATTTGCGCAAGGTCAGTTTATTTGCAAATCTTCCCCCAGCGCTTGTGCAATCTATCATCTCTGCGTCCTCGCAAAAAGTTTACAAGGCAGGAGAAGTTATTATTCAAAAAGACTCCATCGGCGAAGACTCCTATGTGGTTTTGGGTGGTAGCGTTGGTGTGTATACTGATTTCAATAAAGGCGAGCTTATCGCAAATCTTCCTGTTTTTAGTGTTTTTGGCGAGAGTGCAGCGGTCAATCAGAAAAAACGCACGGCCGATGTTGTAGCAATGAGCGACAGTCATATTTTGGCAGTGAATTTAAAAAAGATTATCGAGCCCGCAGACGGGGCTGATTTGAATAAAAACCTTCGTGTTCGGCTGGTTTTTAGTCAGCTGATGAAATCCCATCCTATTTTTCGCAGTTTTCCTGGTGATGTTTTGCAGATGTTGTTGGGTTCGTGTCGCGTTGAAAAAAAACCAGCGCATAAAACTATTTTACAGCAGGGAGAAAAAGGTAAAGATTTTTTCTTTATTCTTTCGGGAACTGTGCAAATTGTGAAAGATCGATTGCCCGAGGCAAGCCTGGGGGTCGGGAGCTATTTTGGCGAAGTGGGTGTGCTGAACAAGCAAGTGCGTACAGCGTCTGTGGTGACTGAAACGGATTGTACTTTTTTGGTTTTGTCTGAAAGAAATTTTATTAGCCTGCTGGCAAGCAATTTTGTTTTGGCGCTTGAAATCGAACGCAGTATGAATCAGCGAACGGCTGCCAAAGCCGAACTTTGGCACGACTTTTTAGAAAACACGGACGGCGGTATGACGGCCGAGATTACCGGTAGTATAGAAATGTTTAAAGACTACGATTTTTCGGCGAATGAAGAAAAAGATGCATCAAAAGGTTGATATGCATTCAGTGGAAGCGATCGAAAAAAAAATACGTCAGGTGCCAGATTTTCCAAAGCCAGGAATTCAATTTTTAGATATGAGTCCCGTGCTAGCTGAAAAAGGCATTTTCAAAAGTCTGATTCAACATATGTGCGCTCCTTACTCGAATCAAACGGTCGACAAAATTGTGGCCATCGAGGCGCGCGGATTTGTCCTCGGCGCAGCCATGGCACAGCAACTGGATTGCGGCTTAGTTCTAGTTCGCAAAAAAGGAAAACTGCCCGGCCCCACAATCTCTGTGTCTTACGCTCTTGAGTACGGCACCGATCAGCTAGAAGCTCTGCCGCAAAACATCAGTGCTGGAGACAAAGTGATAATTGTGGACGACGTTCTGGCCACTGGTGGCACTGCGGCGGCTACGTTTCAGCTCTGCGAAAAAATGCACGCAGATGTTTTAAGTTTTAGTTTTTTTATCGAAATTGGATTTTTGCAAGGAAGAAAAAAACTTTCTGTGCCAGTGAACAGTTTATTAATTAAGTAGGTAACTATGAAACAATGTCTTTGGCTTTTAATTGGTTTGGTAATGACTCAATGTTCTTCGGCTCCTAAAAAAGATGCCAGTGAAGAGCGAAAAATTGTGGTGCAGACGGGTGATGTAATTATTGATGGCGCCAATCTCCAAATCCCGCTGACGATCTCATGCATCGAGGGATTTAAGTCGGTGGTCATTCAGGTGGGTGACGACTTAAAAACTTTGCCCTGCGATGAAAACGGAAAAGTGGCCTACGTTCACTTATTGCCGAAAGAGGCGATGAAGGAAAAACGCGAAAAGAAAAAGGATTATGTTTTTCGCGGACGCATTTATCACGAAGAGGATAAAAAGAAGACGTTGGCTCAATCGCTGGTGATTGTGAGCTATCGCGATTTTCAAGCAAAACTCGAAATCAATCAAAACATGACAACCATGAAAAACATCGAGGGCGTCTTTTCGGATGTGTATGCCCATGGACAATGTGCCGAAGGAAGCACCATGGAGATCGAAGTGTTCGATGACGGCCGTGGTTTGAGTTTGGAAGAAGAGACTATGCCCTGCGCCGAAACCGGTTTTTCCTTCACATCTCGCCGCCCTGGCGGTGTTAAAAAGGGAATGCGACTTTTAATACGGCAAATTAAAAACGACAAAGCTCTATCAAGCTACGAAGTGGTGTTGTTCAATTGATCTTGTCTATTCTTATTATTATGTTGCACGCGCGACCACCTGCAGCAGACCCTTTGCTTTTACCGGTAGCACCTATTGCAGAGTGGAACCAAGAAATTGTGATAACGCCTCTTCCGAGCCATCATTTTAATTTAAAGAGCCCCAACCGCTGTGGGAATGGAAAATTAATTTCAGCGTCCGAAGACGCTGTAACTTGTCGGATGTCGTCAACGGGTACCCAGGAGCTAGAAGTCTTTGTCTGCGACGATAAAAACACCTTTTGCAAACGAGAATTGGTATTGATCGAGGTGCCATGGCCCAATACTTTTTCGGGTCAGTTGAAATTACTGCGGCAATTACTGTGGCAATTTTTAAAATCGTTCTTTTGACGTTTATTTTTTTCGATAGTCCTTAGCAAATTCCAAGGCGAAGTAGCTAAAAATAATATCAGCGCCGGCACGTTTGATGCTGAGGAGAGATTCGTCGCGGGCGAGTTTTTCGTCGATCCACGCCTTTTCTCCCGCAGCTTTGATCATGGCGTACTCGCCACTCACATTGTAAGCCGCGATCGGAAGCGTGCTGTGCTGTTTAAACAGATGGATGATGTCGAGGTAGGGCAGAGCCGGTTTTACCATCACGATGTCGGCGCCCTCGGCGATGTCGAGTTTTAGTTCGCGCAGGGCTTCGCGGGAGTTTGCCGGATCCATCTGATAGGTTTTTTTATCCCCAGCGCGGGGGGCAGAGTCGAGGGCGGAGCGAAAGGGTCCATAAAAGCTTGAGGCATATTTGGCTGTATAGGAAAGTATACCTACGTTTTTAAAATTATTTTTGTCGAGGGTCTGTCGAATGTTGCGCACGCGGCCGTCCATCATGTCCGAGGGTGCCACAAAATCAGCACCGGCTTCGGCATGCACCACCGCCATCTCGCTAAGCACAGCCAGAGTTTCGTCATTGAGAATCTCCCCGTCTTTGACCAGTCCATCGTGACCTTCGCTGGAAAATGGATCCAAAGCGATATCCGTAAAAACCACCAAATCAGGAAATTCTTTTTTAATGGCACGAACCGCCCTGGGGACTAAGCCCGTTTTGTTAAGGGCTTCGCTGGCGATGCTATCTTTCAGTTTGTCATCGATTTTTGGAAACAGTACAACTCCTGGAATGGCGAGCTCGTGCACCTCTTTGCAAACCTTCAATAATTCATCAATCGAGTAACGAAACTGCCCCGGCAGAGCCGAGATGGCCTGTTTTTGATTTTTTCCATCGACAATAAAAATCGGGTAGATGAGATCGTGGGGAGTGACTCCATTTTCGCGCACGAGGTTTCGCAGAGTTTTATTTTGTCGGTTGCGGCGAGGACGATCTAACATAATCTACTTTCTGACGTTTGTACTTTCGAAAATTTTGTCGGCGGATTGTTCCACAAAGCCATTGTACAGTTTTCCGTTCACTGGGAAGCGATGGGCGAATTCGTAGTAACATCCAGGAATTTTAAACTGACCATCGCTAAAACTCACCGACACCGGTGTGGCGAGCGTTGACGACTGGGCAAGCCCGATTTCCTCAGACCCCTTAATTTCGCCGCCGCTGGTGTTGAGCGGGAGCCCGGCTGTTTTGATGGCGGTGTTCACTTCGTTGAGACTATTAAAGGTTTTCAAAGTATTGACGAGGACCGTGAAATGGTTGACGCGAAAACCAAAGGCCGCCATCCAGGCTGCGTATTCACTCTCACCGAGAAGAGTTTCATACCCCTGAAACGATACATTCCATGGGCGACCGCTGATGCAAAAATCATCGGCCGTGGTTTTTTTAAAATCCATTTGCGCAATCAATCCGCTGATGATTTTTTGCGCCGTTTCGCTAAGCTGTTCGGTTAACAGCTCGCTGATAAAAATTTTAGGATTTGCCGGGTCGGCGTGCTCAAAGTGCTCGGCGTAGAGTTTTTTGACCTTGAAGTGGTACTCGCCTTTTTTACTGTAGCCGTTTTTTAAAAAAAACTGCGAGTAATGCTTAAGGCCAATGAGCGGATCGTTGAAGGTGCGAAAGGCCACGTGATCGTTGACCACTGTCTCGTTGCGATCCGTAAATACTTTGTGGACGTTGAGAACATTCGGATTTAGATCCGTGTAGTCCTTCCACATTTTTTCAAACATCGTCGAGACAGCCATAACTCACACCCCAGCAAATTTGTCGGCCAATTTGTTGCCCAATTTTTTCGGCCCGATTAAAAGTTCGAGATCTTTCTACCATTAACCGGCTGGGCGGGTCGATTGTTTGCTGCAAATTTAGAGCGGAAGGCCATAATTTGTTCTTTAGAAATCTCCGTAGGCGTGTTGAATACGAGCCATTCCACATTTTCAGTGCAGGGTGGCGAGGTTAAAGACCCCTGATACTGGTAGTGCGTCTTTTGTGGGGGGATCAACAAAGCGGCATCGAAGTTCATTCCCGCAGGATTAGGTGCTGCAAACTGAGTCAGAACTTCAGTTAACAAACCGTTTTCACGACCCTCAATGGCAAAGACCGAAAGGGCAGCCATGGCTTCGCCGCTGACGGCTTTGTGGATAAACTGAATCTCCATGCTCATGGTATTTTTGCTTAATTGGTGTTCACTTGGCGAGTGAAACTCGATGCGCTCTAAATTAAAAACCTTGCCGTTCAGCAGAAGCTGGTTGGCGCCATTAAACTTGAGCGTGGGCACTGGAGTGCTTAAGTCTGCGATGGCGTTAGCTGGTGTATAGCTAAAATCCATGCGTGCCGCTTTTTTATTGGGCTTTCTCCAAGCTAAATTGATCGGTGATTGTTTTTTGCCCTTGGCGCACATGCTATTTGCTGGGTTAAGACTTGCCCAGTTGTCAGCACCCTTTTCGCCCTCATAGCCCCATGCGAAGCTTGGCGCTGGTAGTGGTTCCTGAGAACTTGTCGATGGCTGCGGGCTCACGGGCTCTTCAACAACAGCCGGTTTGTGGCTACAGTTGGCGAGGGTTAGAGTGATGAACGAAAGAACAAAAATACGTTGTAAATTCATGGTGGCGTCTCCTTTTTTATTTCTCTATAAGATTATGTGTTTAGAGAGGGAGGGTCCAGTTCTAATACGCTTTGACCTGGACCTTTATCCGTATCTAATTAAAGTGAGTCGGAGGCGCTGGTGTGATCAAGATGTTCGAGTGATTGTTCAAAGTCCTGGGCGACATCTATTTTTAAAACCCGTTGGCCATCAGCCGTTTCTACGGTGTGAATGAATTCGTCCATTAAGGCTTGGCCTTTTGGTGATGATATAAATTGCGCCATGGCATCGTCTTCGGTCAAAGTGTTATCGGCGACAGGATTATGAACATGCGCATCACGAGCGGCCTCGCAATCATGGGGATCTGTCGCCACAGCCGGAGTTAGAGGCACGATACTCGCAATTCCACGTGCCGAGACCGTGCGATCATGCTCAATGACTTTTTGCGAGTGCTCGTGCACCTGCGCAGATAGGGGATTCTGCGCCAGAATGGGTGGTATGCTTAGCTCTTCTGTACCTGCGCTGTCGGATTCGTGACCAAATCCGAAGCCAATCAAAATCAGAAAACAAAAGATAAAATAATGAGGTAATTTATGAGTCTTAGTACTCATACTTCACCCGCACGGTGTCGGTGTTGTTTGTTAAATAGTCGATGAGAAATGTTTTTCCTGCGGATGTGCCAGCGAGATTGTCTGTGCAAGGGCTGGTTTGGCCGGTGCTACAATGGCTAAGGCCCATTTGATGTCCAAGCTCGTGAAGGAAAATACCCCGACCCGTACACTCAAGATCCTGTTTTGAGCCGGTGGCAAATTTCTTCGCATAAGACGGAGATGCCGTGCAGTTTTTCATCACAAAAAGCGGTGAGTGGTCCCGCGCGACGTAGGCAACACCTAAAGAGTCGTTGGCGGCCGGATTAGAAATGTAAGCAGTGATTCGATCGCTCAGTCCTTTGCTGCGTACCTGATCGAGAAGCGAATGTTGGCTTCGTGCGAACAAATCGTCGGAGGCCACAATGGGTCGACCGCTGCGGTAGAACGAAACAACGTTTCCTAAAATAGTATTTAGCGCAGTCAGCATTGAATCAGGGTAGCTTGTTTTCCAAAGATCGTTCCCGGTGCTATTAGCGCGGGTGACCACAGAAAAATCAGAGGCTACAGAACGTTTCGGACTTGCATAAATTAATGTTTGCTCGTTTGCATCTAGCCCTGCGGAGCCATATTGGCGTTCGAGTTCTTTGAATAGAGCAGAGCGGATCTCTTGAAAGTAATTGGAAACAGTTGTGTTGCTGCTTCCCACTTTCACCGTCATGGTTTTATTATTGATGTCTGTGCTATTGATCGAAAAATAAACTTTTAATTTACTGCCAACGCAGTTGGGTTTTAAGTTTTTAAGATCACAATACATGTCGTACGTGTAATAGAGGAAGTATCCGTAAGAACGGTCCGCACCGTTTGTGCTACTGGCATTATAAAAAGTTAATAAATCGCCGTAGAAATAGCTGGAATTTCCAGTCGTTGTTCGGCCCCCATCCCAAATCCAACTGATTGTAGAGTCAATTTTTTTGATATGGTTCTCTACAGTTAGTTGAGCCGCTAGAGTTTTGATTGAACAAAGAAATCCCAAAATGAGAAAAGAAAATTGTTTAAACATACGTTCCCCCTGTAAAAGAGGGCTTTGCAAGGGATGTTCCGAAATCAACTGTTATTAATTCAACAATGACCATTTAAAATTGACAGCGTTGTTGCATTTTAGACAGCTGGCGAAAAGTTCTACAGCTCGTTTGCCGGAATTTAAATATTGAAGATTTAAAAAAATCTTTGAATTTGGATTTCTGGGTGAAGCGACCAGCGACTGTCATAATAAACGAACCTGCGAACTTTTTGTTTTGGAAAATCAGGATTGAACGTGCTAGATGCGCCGACACCAAACACCCACTTTTCGGTTTGGTAAGCGTAAGTGAGGCCTACATGATAATAGGGGTGCTGATAATTGAGACCCCAAAAACCAGCCTCTAAATTGAGATAACCTTTATTTGCGACTTTGATTTCGTGCAGAGTGGTGAGTGCCAGGGAATATTTGTCGTTGTTCGCCGGGTCCATGCGAAATGAAAACGGCCGCTCGTCGTCGAGATAGTAAAAGTAGGACATTGATGTGCCAAAGCGATAGCGGGGGGTCATAAGCTTGGAGTAGGTCGCTTTGATTGTCCACGCTTCCATTTTAAATTTTTTAAAGCCCACCCGGCGCTCGATCGAAGCCGTGCATTGTTCAACAGGGGTGGTGGGGGAGTTGGCCAAGCAATAATCGGAGTATTCGCTTTTTTCCGGATCGATGGATTTGTAATATCCCAGATCAATTCCAAAGCGGCTTTTTTCCGTGAGCTGCCACACAGCGCGATTTTGTAGATTGAACATATTAAAATCAAAAAGAACAAAGGGACTCGTAGCCACGGTCCAATGCTCAGAGATTCCATAGCCTGCATACATTGTACCTAGGCCCCAATGATTTTTTTGCAAGACGTGATTGTTGCTGGTTAAAAGATGTCCCATGGAGCGACTTTGAAATTCTTGTTTGCTTGGTTTTGCAGCGGCTACTGAAGTAAAACTAACAAGTAAATAGATTTGCACCAGCCACAGCATTTTATGATTGAATCAGAAAGCTCGGAGATCTTCAATGGACGATTTCCCATGGTCATATTTTCCCCGAAACGTACGAAATCTCCCAAGCAGAAGGTTGAGTTTTTTATCCTATGTGCATTTATTTGACGGCAGGCCCTTGGCAGACCTTGGACTGCATCTTGCTAGATTATTTCATTGCCGGAGCGCCAACGAAGTAAGCTCGCAAAAAAAAGTTCAAACCAAAGGAGAACACAAATGCAAAATCAGAATAATCAATCACGAAGTCAAAGTAGCAATAAATTTAAAGGTGCATCTGATAGTTCCAGCGAAAGCGAACTAAAATCAATTGGCACAGTCATCGGAGAAAGTCTGGCAAAAGACACGCAAGAGCGAATCGACGAAGTAATGACAAAAGTAAATGGCTATTTTAAATCGGCAAAAGATTACGTAGCAGAAAACCCAAAAGAAACTGCAGCCATTGCCGCAGCGGTTGTTATTGCAGGCTGGGCATTAATGTATACAAAACCTGGTCGTTCATTGTTTGACAAAGGCGCATCGGTTTTTGTTCCGCAAGTTTCAAAGTGGATTACAGAAAATTTAGGCTCAACAGGAGAATCTGTAACTAAGCATTAATCGATTCAATAGATAGAGGCTGCGTGAAGAGCGCGGCCTTTATTAAGGCGTGATTAGCACCCACCGCAAAAACCCTAAACCCTCAATGTAACATAATAGAACTTATAAGAAACGGGTAAGTACTCGTATTCTTTTGATTTATCTCAGCAATAATGTCCCGTGTCTATTTCTCAGCGACTTTGTCCCTTTAGACTAGACTCTTTGAACTACAACATGGGGGTCATCAAATGTCTGGGGTTTATATGTCGAGCGAAGAATTATTTAAGTTTCAAATCATCAACAAATACTTATCTGGAATATTAAATCGAAAAGAGTCTGCTCAGTTATTGAATATGTGTGAACGCTCTGTCACTCGGATTGCTTCTAAAGTCAAAGAGCTTGGTCCGTTTGGTTTGAAAAATGGAAACGCCGGTAGAAAACCTAAAAACGCATATCCTCAAGAATATCGGCAAAAGATTCTCGAATTAGCTAAAAACAATTATTTTGATTTTAATTCAGCCCATTTCACAGAAACTATCAAAAAAGAATTTGGATTCGAAGTCAGTTATAAAACTGTGTGGCGTTGGTTAAAAAAATCAGGGCTTGTGAAAAATCCGCGAAGAAAACGACGTCGCAAGCACGTTTATCGCAATCGCCTTCCTCAAGAAGGTCTGTTGCTGCAAATGGATGGCTGTCATCATAAATTCAATGGGAAAGAGGACTGGTGCCTAATTTCCGCGATAGACGATGCTACTAGCCACATTCCCTATGCGGAGTTCTTTAGTGACGGAGAAACAACATTAAATTGCATGAAGGTCTTGTCGCGTATAATTGAGCTTAAAGGCGTTCCAAAGGCAATCTATACTGATAGAGCTGGTTGGGCTGGTGGTGGCAAGAGGACTGAATTTAGCCAGTTTAAACGTGCTTGCGAGAAGCTCGGCATTCAGTTGATTTTTGCAGACACTCCTGAAGCCAAAGGTCGCATTGAACGTTCGTTTAGGACCATCCAAGATCGATTGATTCCCGAACTCCGCTTAAAGGGAATAGAGGATTTGGAAAAAGCAAATGAGTACCTTCGATCCGAGTTTTTAGAAAACTATTGGAACAAAGAAAAACTCGTCCAAGCACAAGACCCCACTATTGCCTACTCCCCGCTTGATCCGTGGCTTGATCTCAACCAAGTCCTTTGTGTTGAGGAATCTCGCGTGATTGGGAGAGATCAAACAGTCTCCTGGCAAGGAAAGCGCTATATTATTCAAGATGGCAATCGCCCCCTTTGTAATTACCTAGCGATGTTTCGAACAGATCTCAAAGGCCGAACCCGAGTCTTTGTTCTTGAAGCCGAAGTAGAAATGAATGAGATCAAGGATTTTAGAAGATATCGCAAACAGAAGTCCGATGAGGATGAGCTCAGAGAGCAACAAAGGACTCCTCTCGGGCTTTCCGATGACCTGTATATCAAGATGTATAACCTGATTCTGGATGTCGGAAATGCCGTTAAAAAGCACCAGGTCACAGGGCGACCGCTTAAAATTGAGTACGTTAATAGTAGGCGCAGAGCAGGTTAAAGGGGTTATATTCGAAGACCGTCGGCGTCACCAAAAAATCATCAAAATGACCTTTCTGGGCAGCAATAGTACTTCAGATCGAATTAAATTGATGAAGGAGTTGGTATTGTACTTGCTCAATAAATCCCTGATCACCGTTTTGTCGATTGAGTCCAATGATGGATCTTAAAGTAGGAATGGTAATTTGAAATAATAATTTAGATTAACAAGGAGAATAGAGATGAAATTTTTAATCCTTTTAGGGTCCAAACAGGTTACATAGGTAACATATTTGTAAGGGGACATGGGTGACACTAACATTGGCTTAGGAGGGACGCCCTATGCCATGGAAAATGAGAA
>JAYUKO010000152.1:0-4223 GCA_043764415.1 Bdellovibrionales bacterium
AACTTCCGTCATGATCTCAACACCGCTCTTACCCGGCAGCGAAAGATCCACCAACACACATTCAGGTTGGATGGCCAAGATCTCCGTGAGAGCCGTCTCGCCATCATGGGACTCGCCCACAATATCATGCCCCGCTTTTGTCAGGTGATAGCGACAGATCATTCGTATAAATGAGGCATCATCAACGATATAAATTTTCACGCTTTCAGTATAGCGGAACACCTTGTGTGCACCCAAGTGAGGGCTTGGGCCAATCAAGAATCTAGACGATTTGATGGGTTTTAACTTCTCTATACCCCTCTCCAAACCATTGGGGCATAATATGGTCATGAGTTTGTTCCAGACTTTTATAGAGCTTTTCTTGTCGCTTCTGATTTCATTTTCGTCCGCCGGCAAAAAAGAAGGCGTCACGCTTTCGAATTCAGTGGATGCGTCGATCACCATTCACCGAGTTTCGCTCCTTCCAACGGTGGACAACGTCGATGGTATTTTTTCGCGCCCCGTAGATTCAAAACTCACTGAGCTCATGCAAGCAGATCATCAGTGGCTTTACACTCCAGCCCTGTTTTCGGGCGAATTGGTAACGCCTGCCGAGCTTATAAAATCACCAACAAAAGCCATTAAAATCAGTCGCTCTCTCAAAACGGATGCCTTACTGATCACCGAAGTCAGAAAGAATCCGAAAGACTTTGTTCTCGCTTTGTATTTGTTTAGCGCCTTGGATGGCAAACTGATTTCCCATATTGCTGCTACGGACCTTGCTCAAGATTCCACCGAGAAAGCTCTCAAACAACTGGAAGTTTTATATCAGCAACTTAAATACCGAATTCCCTATGACGGAATGGTTTTAAGCCGAACCAAAAACCGAGTCACAATCAATTTGGGGGCCGTGGATGGTTTGACTCCAGGGCAAGAACTCGCGTGCAGTAAAATTATTGAGATTCAACGGCACCCAAAACTGGGACATATCATTCAGCACGAAAAAGTTTTGATTGGAAAGATTCGCCTTGTAAAAGTCGATCCAAAATTAAGTTTTGGTGATATCGTTTCGGAAACCGAAGCCAGCTCCATTCAAAAAGATGCAAAAATCACCGGTGCGCGACCGGTTCAGTACCTCGCGGAAAAGTGGATTAAGGATGACTATATCCCTACAGAACTCTTGTTAAGCGAAAACAACCAAGTGAACGGAAAAATTCAAGAGTGGAAACCCGAAATGCCACCGAGCTTTGGTTTAATTGGTGCAAGCTTTGGCCTTTCCAATTATCAGCAAGTTCTTACTTTAGCCAACTCCACACTCACAGCGAAAAACTCCGTCTATCCAACAATTTCTCTGTATGGCGAAATGTGGATCAACCCCGAGTGGTTTGTAAACGTTGGAATCTCGCAAGGTACTGGCACCATCGATAACCCTGTTGCCGGTGGAACTCCTACCAAACTTTCGGTGGCCACAGGGATGTATTCTCTTGATGTCGGATACAATATCCTTTTGCGCGATGATTTCTTTGATTCGAAAATTTTTGCAGCTCTTGGTTACATGAGCTACGACATGAATGTAGACATCAGTTCTGGCAATGGTCTCAATGATACCGAGTATTCGGGCTTCCGCCTGGTCCTTGGCGGTAAAACTCCGCTTGATATGGCGAATCGATGGTACTTAGGCGCCACATTGAATTGGTATATAAATTCGGATTACAAGGAAAGCCCCTGGAGTTCCGGTGCTGAAGATAGCAAAATTGTTTCGTTTCGCTTTTTATTGGATTACCGATGGAGCGAGAGAATTTTGTTAAACTCGGCTTTGGATTTTACGACATTCATGAGCGACTTTAATGGTGGGGGAAATCGCCCCTCAGCAGCCGTCAAAGGCAGCCAGCGCTTCCAAACACTCAACTTCGGCGCGAGTTACATGTTTTGAACACGGCGCCAGGCCGAGAAGCGTCGCGAGACAATGCGGCTCTTATCGCGATTCATGATAAAAGCTAAACCCAGTTCCCACTGCTGAGAATCCGCCTGAAGTACCTCAAGCCGACAAACCCATTGGCCTTTGAGACTTTGCTTAACTTCCCGTTGAAAATCCACGGCCCAAAATTGTGCGCTTTCGCTGGCTTCGATTTGCTTTTGGCTTTCGGGAGTGATCGCATCACAGATGACTTCTGTGGTTTGCGTGAATCCTTGCGGCAAATTCACACGCAATAAATTCATCAAAAAATTTTTAGCTGTCACATTCGTGCATTCCCAGTTGGTCGCACCTTTGGCGCATTTTGTTTTGTCTTTGGTAATGATTTTTTTGCTCTGATTTTCAAAAATCATAAAAAGTATTTTGTCTTTTTCGGTGGGAGTGAGAGCTGAAAGAGACAAAGAACTGAAACAAAAGAACGTGAGGAAGATGATTGTTTTCATAGGATCCAAAATACCGATTTAAGGACTAACAAACAACAAAAAAGCCCGAGGATCTCTCGGGCTTTTTAAAGAAAAGGAATGTTCAGCGATGATTACATCATGCCGCCCATGCCTCCCATACCACCCATGCCACCACCGTGACCTGGGCCAGCTCCGCCGCCGTCGTCCTTTTTAGGAGCTTCGGCAATCATGGTCTCTGTCGTCAACATCAACGACGCCACAGACGCTGCATTTTCGAGAGCACAACGAACCACTTTTACTGGATCGATAACGCCTGCTTTAACAAGATCTTCGTATTCTTCTTTGTAAGCGTTAAATCCGTAAGCCGCAGTTTTATTGCTGATCACGCGGTCTACAACGATCGCGCCATCAAGGCCTGCATTGATTGCAATCTGACGAATTGGCGATTCACACGCTTTTTTGATGATCAATGCACCAAAACGCTCTTCTTCTGTATATTGATCTTTATCAATTTTAGCAGAAGCACGAAGAAGACCAGTACCACCACCGGCAATAATTCCTTCTTCAACTGCTGCGCGAGTTGCGTTTAATGCATCTTCTACGCGAGCTTTTTTCTCCTTCATTTCTACTTCTGAAGGAGCACCAACGTGGATAACAGCTACGCCACCGGCTAATTTAGCAAGGCGCTCACGTAATTTTTCTTTGTCATAATCGCTTGTTGTATCTTCGATTTGCGCTTTGATTGTACTAATGCGAGCTTCGATTTCTTTTTTCTCGCCATTACCGTCAATGATTGTTGTGTTGTCTTTATCAACAACAATACGTTTTGCCACGCCAAGATCTTCGATCGTCGCTTGCTCAAGTTTGCGACCAACGTCTTCACTGATAAGTGTTGCACCAGTTAAAGTTGCGATATCTTCAAGCATTGCTTTACGACGATCGCCAAAGCCTGGGGCTTTTACAGCAACAACATTCAATACACCACGAAGTTTGTTAACTACAAGAGTTGCAAGGGCTTCTCCCTCAACTTCTTCTGCAATGATCAAAAGCGGACGATGTGCATTGGCAACAGCTTCAAGAACTCCAACAAGGTCTTTCATTGAACCAATTTTTTTGTCATAAACAAGAACAAATGCATTTTCAAGAGTTGCTTCCATACGCTCAGAATTAGTTACGAAGTACGGCGATAAATAACCGCGGTCAAACTGCATACCTTCAACAACTTCTAGTTCTGTTAGCGCTGTTTTACTTTCTTCAACAGTGATCACACCTTCGCGACCCACTTTATCCATGGCTTCGGAGATCATCTTTCCAATTTCTGGGTCATTGTTTGCAGAAATTGTTCCAACTTGTGAAATCTCTTCGCTGCTATTTACTGGCTTAGAAAGTTTTTTAAGCTCTTCAATAACAGTTTGAACTGCTTTGTCGATTCCACGCTTAACGGCTGTGGGGTTGTTACCAGCAGATACGATTTTCACGCCTTCTTTATAGATGGCTTGTGCAAGTACCGTCGCTGTTGTTGTTCCATCACCAGCATCTTCATTTGTTTTGCTAGCAACTTCTTTAACCATCTGTGCGCCCATGTTTTCGAACTTGTTTTCAAGGTCGATTTCTTTAGCCACAGTCACGCCATCTTTTGTGATCAAAGGTGATCCAAAAGATTTTTCGATAACAACGTTACGTCCCTTAGGACCAAGTGTTACTTTTACCGCATCAGCAAGAGTATTCACTCCTTTTAAAATCGCTTTGCGAGCTTCTTCACTAAAACGTATTTCTTTACTCATTGTTCAATCCTCCAAAAATTAATTTAATATACTAATTCAAAATTCCGAGAACATCGTTCTCAGTAATCATTAGATAGTCTT
>JAYUKO010000153.1:0-15197 GCA_043764415.1 Bdellovibrionales bacterium
GACGTCAGTGCCTACCTTGAAGAAGAAGAGTATTTGATCGAGCAAGAGAAAAAACGGAAGGAGCAAGAGCTCTCCGAACAGTTTTCCCAGAAAATACGAAATTTCCACACCAACCTTTCCGAAAACATCGTCAGCATCGCGGACAGTATAGATTCCTTCTTTATCAATCGTTCCATCACCGATGGTCGAAATCGAACGAACATCCGATTAACCAACACGACCAATTCCATCGAAGAAAGTGGAGTTAATAATGATTTTGATTTTAAGCTGCGTTTGCGATTGCCCCATCTTAAACGGAAGATTCAGTTGGAATTCGAAGACGATGCTCTCGTCAACGACACCACGGGCGCACGTGACAATCTGACCCAAACGGCTGGAGCCCGCACCGCTCGCCAGCAAGGTGGCTCACGTGGAGGTCTGAGCTTTTATCAAAAATTACTAGGCATTGAAACCAAGCTCACTTCAGGCTTGGAAATACGCAGCGAAGTAATCGTTTTCGGACGGTTTCGAATCTCTAAAGATTTTGTACTGACATCCAAACAAAAAATAACGTTTATCCACGATGTGTTCGACGATACGACGGATAACAAAGGTCAGATTGGAATATTGAACTACGATTATACGTTTAATAAATCGTTTCTTTTGCGTTTTGCAAACGAAGAAACCTATCGCGATATCAATAATACGCTCCAGACGATTCACGGGATATCGCTTTATCAGCAAATCAGCGAACGTAATTTCTTATCCTATAACTACCGGGTCGAATCGATTAATCCCGAAGCCAGAACGACGTTTTATTTGAATACGCACGTTGTGAATGTGAGTTTTAGAAGAAGGCTCTACCGTGAGCATTTATATTATGAGACCGGTCCTGGTCTCATTTTTTCAAAGGCACATAACTTTGAAGGTCTATGGGCCTTCGTTTTTAAATTAGAACTTATTTTCGGTAATGTTTAAAAAAAGAGATTAGGGACTATAAGCCGCTTCCACATAGTGGATCTTTGCTTTTCTTGCTTGAACTTCTTTTTTAGTACAGTTTTGGAATCCCAACATCAGCATGAGACTTGAGGACAAAACCAGGCTGCTCATTAACACTCGACGCATCTATCACCTCCAACAACTAGATCTTCGGCGGGTCCAAGCGATAATGTGAAGTGATTCTCATATTGAGACAAAATTAAAGGCTTTTAAGGAATCTTTACGATCTAGACGAAGGACCGTCTAAAACTTTGCCAAATACTGCGGTTGTTTTAGAACTTTAATTTATGAATTAATAAAAAATAAAAGGTTCCAACTAAAAACGCTGAAGGGATCCCCAGGTAGCAAATTAAAAACAAGGGTTTAAAAAACCATGAATAAAAATCTACAAGATGCCCATTCAAAGCAAAATTTACCAATCCTCCAAAAACGGTTCCGGAAAAAAAGATGAATATCGGCAAAAAGAGTCCCGAGATCAGATATCGATGCGCATTGATTTTTTTATCCAACAGAAATGCAAGAGGCAGGGGGAAGAGTGCGCCAGCAAGGATTGGTATAAACCCGAATTCATTTTTGTCGTGAAAAGTAAGCATTTTAGCTAAGTACGTACCGCCAAGGAGAGCATTGGCTAAAAGCCAAGCTAAAACGAGACCCACGGAAGTACCGACGAGAAAATAGTTTTTGTGAATACAGGATCGCAAAGTCATGATTCTCTCGATAAAATTGGATTACTTGTATTTTTCAAGGAGTTTTTTGCCGGCTTGCTCTTCAACTTGTTTGATGCTGAGCTTTCCGCCATTTTGCTTCACGATATCTTCGTAAGCTTTTTTTCGTTCGCCGTTGATCTTGGCTTCAAGGTCTTTGGCTTTTGGATCCACCGCTTTGATGTAACCGTCACCGCTCTCTGTGACCATTTTTTTGCTGCGAGCCTCATCGAGCTCTAAAGCACCAACACTGAAACTGCAAACCAAAAATAAAAAAGTTAATAAATACTTCATTGTTTTCTCCGTGTTAAAAAATGTCTTTCTTTTTGCTCATAACATCATCCAGTTGCTTGTCTACTTTGACCGAAATTTGATGGTCGATTTTTACATTCAAGTTGATCTCAAGTGGTTTGTCGGGAGCCTGCAGCGACACTGTTGGCGAGCAGGCGCAATAAATCCAAAAACCAAGGGCGATTAGCAGTGTGTTTTTCAAGTTCATTCATTCACCTTTTCAAGCTTTTCTCGAATTCGATTCGGTAAGTCGTAGGTTAGCATAATCGATTGCATGGCGGCTAATAAATTTTGTTCCAAATTGACGTTCAGTTTTAAAGGTTTGCCATTGAGGTAGTTGGGATTGTGGCCCAGCGCAGCCAGGTTCACTTTCATATCGTAGTTGGTGTCCGAGGAAATAGTTAAGGACAGGTTTTGATACTGAAAATCATAAAGATAATTATTGAGAATCTCCATGGGGCCATCACTTAGGGAGATGCCAGAGGCTTGCGCGTTGCCTGTGCGATACTGAATCCAGCCCGGTTTCGGATCGGTGAGCAAGCCTTTAAACACAGGACGATTCCCCTCGTAGGAAACCCCCAAGTGACCATGCAAAAGCCCTTTGGCCTGGACCGTGTCTTTAAGCCCAATCGCAAGAAGAGTTTCTAGGTCCACATTCACAACCTGCGCGAGAAATTTTTCGATGCGTTTTTTTTGCGGGTAAACGATAAAGTTTTCTGCGTAGAGTTCACCTTTTCCGGCGCGTGCAGAAAACTGACTCACCTCTACCGTGAACATGCTGGGCATCTGGTAAGTGATTTTGAAATCTTCCACTCCAGGTCCGAGATTGATTTTTTTAATTTTTAACCACTGACGTTTGGGTGTTGCAAAGGAGTCCAACGAAATGATCTTGTGGTTAAAAGAAATTCCTTCATAGTCGCCAAAGTCGGACTGGCTGGCTAAATTTTCACCGATAAGGTGAAGCGTTCCAGACAACTTTTCGTTTTGATAGGTGATATCGCTTCCGAGTTTTAAAGTTCCAGACAGTGCTGAAAGCCATTTTTTAACATCGGGGATGAGTGCCGCAAGTTGGCTGTTAAATTTAATTTTTGTTTTTGTGGCATCCGTTTTAATTCGCAATGCTTTCGAATCTTGCGCGATATCCACGTCATCGATAAAAAGTTCGCGGGTTCTATCGCGAACTTGTAACAAAGCTTTTGTGGAGTCTGTGTTTTTTAAAAATGTTCCTAAAAGCTCCACTCCAGCAACTTGATCGCCCTTATCCTTAAATCCCAAAGACATGTTAGAAAATTTAAACTTTCCAGAGATGGAGCCGTCGAAGTTGTACAAACCATCGAGTTCAATCGTCGGCAGATTCCAAAGATAAGCTTGGTGGGCCTTTACATAGCGAGCATCCACAACGCCTTTGGCGTGCCATGCGAGAGGTTGCTCCGCCTTCCATTGCGCGCCCGAATCATGCAGTGAGATGGAAAAACTCGAGACCTGCATCTCTTTATAGACAGTATCCTTCACTTCAAAGTTAAGTCGCTGTGATGCCATATGAATACTTTCGCCTTCGCAAATCACATTGATAAGCCCCTTGGAATTTTTTTGATCATCCCATTCGACTTGAAATTGTTTCGGAGAATTTTTCGCGCGGAGTTGGAGAGGAATTTTTTGCGTGCCCACAACCAGCTCACGCCACTGAATCTGTAAATCAATATTTCGAAACTTTCTGCAAAGTGCGAGGAACTCACCAAAAGCGGCAGGCTCGCTGGTGTCCGACTCGTTCGTTGCCAATAGCGCGAAAGTGTCCTGCAACGACTCCGCGTCCAAGGTGTCGATGTGCAGCTGGATTTTTTTTAAAAAATCGCTGTCACCAACGCTGTACTCAACCTTTAAAAGTGGAATCACATTTTTAGAATTTAGGCGAAGATTTTTTAGCGAAAACTCGCTCAGGGTCAGTGCAGTGATTTCGAATTGTAAATCTTGGTTGTGGTTTTTCGCGTACCGCTGAAGAGCCCAGGTGGCTAATGGAACGCGAGCCAAAACCAAAGATATTAATAGCAAAATGAAGCACGCCAGGAGTTTAATCATGAATCAATGAATGACCGACATGGACTTCCACTTTCCACCGCGAAATCTCCCAAGAAAAATAAATGCCTGAAGAATAATAAACGTACTCGCGGCGCCCCAAGCCCAATACACAGAGTTTTCCCAACTTTGCATATACCACGTTGGGAGTACCATGATTGGCCAGGGAATTATGAGTGCCATCAGAGTGACAAAGCGGGTGTCCCCCGCGCCCTTCAAGGCGAAAGAAAAGATTAAATTCATGCTGTCGAAGCAAGTAAACAAAGCCACGTACATTAAAATAAAGGGAGTCATGATTTGCACCTGACCCCAGAGTTCGACGTTCTGATCATTTTTAAACCAGCTTAAATAAAAACCTGGAAACAATACAAACGTGCTGGCGATGATCACAATGTAGGTTGCCGAAATCTGTAAACCAGTCCACGAAGCCTCTTCGGCAAGGAGCGGTTTTTTGTCGCCTAAAAACTGACCCACCTTTACCGAGACAGCTTGGGCGACCCCCATGGTTGGCAAAACGGAAAGCATCATCACAGTGATCGCAATGCTGCTGCTGGCGAGGGCGGCATCGCCGTACTGCATACGTCCAATCAAAATTAAAAACACCGTAAAAGCTAAACCTTCGAGAGCCCACTGCAAACCACTGGGTATTCCAAACTTTAAAAATCGCCTCATCAAATCCAAATCCAGCTGCCAACCGGACCGAAGGTTAAATTGCGTGCTGTTTTGTTTTTGGAAGACAAGATAGAGACCGTAAAAAGCACTGGCAAAATTCGCCAGCGTGGTGGCGTATCCAGCACCGGCAACACCCCAGGCAGGAAAACCGAGATTTCCAAAAATCAGCAAGTAATCAAAGATCACATTGGTGACCAGTCCAACTGCATTAATGCCAATAACAACTTGAGTTCTTCCCAGGCCAGAAAAAAAAGCGCTGCAGGCAGCAACGATGGCTGCGGGAAGTGCCGAGTAGCAAATAGAATCAAAATATTCGATCTCAAGCGGTATGAGACTTGAGGAGTGTCCAATCCAGCGAAAGAGCATCGGCGATAGCGGAATGAGGCCCAAAAATAGCACTCCTCCGACAAGGCTCACATAAAGCGCCTGCCACACAGCGGGACCAATTTTGTGCTGCTCTCTGGCGCCAAAGTACTGGGCCACAAAAGTCATCAGATAGGAGGCTGTTTGTTGGAGAAGGGCCATGGGCACCCAAAATACGCCCATCACGGCCATCGCCGCTCCCAAAGCCTCAATGGAGTAGTTGCCCAGGTAAACGCGATCGATGGTTAATTGTAGATTCCAAAAACTATTGGCGACGATGAGTGGCCATGCCATTTTTAGAAGATTTAGCCATTTTTCTTTCACGCGAGCTCCAAGTTTGTTATGTGTAAGTAAGAACATGAAAGTCGTAAAAAGTCATCATCAAGTCTTATCGATATGGGCCGAGTATCGCCGACGGCAAGAGCGCGCTCCTGTTCTTTTAACGTTAGATCATCACACAGATACGAGCTTGCCGTTTCGCAATTATTTAAGAGAAAAATTTCCCGATGATAAAAAACTGCAAGATGAGGAACGACAAAAACTTTTAAAACAAATTTCTTTCACAGATGCCGAATCTGTAAACCTGGCCCAGTCTATTCTAAGTCACGACGAGCATATTCTCACCGCACTCAGCAGTGACATCCTGTCGGCCGCCTTCGTGGTCGCACACAATGCGATGGACACAGACTTGCAAATTTATCGAGAGCATAAGATTTGCTGTTACACGGTGGCGAGATTGGGATCGCAAGCTTCCCTCGACGAATGTGACCGCGTGCTTGAATCGGATTTTTTACAGTCAGCTGCGCTGCACTTTAACCAGGTGAGGCGGCAAAACGGCGAAGATGATTTGCTGTCACAGGATTATATCTTTGATGTGGATCTTGATTATTTTAATACATTGCGCGGAGTCACCCCCGAGAACCCAACGTTCTATCAGGAGCTTTTAAAAAATGCCGGTCTGATCACAGTAGCCGCAGAATCAGAACACGTTTTACTTTGCGCGCGCGAGACAGGTGTCAACTCGGCCGTTCTGCTAGAAAGTTTGAAGAAGCTCCATGCACCTGCACATTGATAGTTTTCTGTCAAAGATTTCCGAATCCCTTTTGTCCCACAACAATTTAATTATTTCAGCAGCACCCGGGGCTGGAAAAACCACGCGAGTTCCCGTTGAGTTGAGTCGTCATACAACAAAACAAGTATGGGTGCTTGAACCCCGGCGAATCGCCGCAGTTTCGGCAGCGAGCCGTATCGCCGAAGAGCAGGGTTGGGAATTGGGGCAAGAGGTCGGTTACCAGGTTCGGTTTGATTCAAAGTTCTCAGCTTCAACAAAAATTCTATTTTTAACCGAAGCTCTCTTGTTACGAAAATTAAAATCGGACCCCGATCTTGCATCGGTCGGTGTGATCGTGTTGGACGAATTCCACGAGCGCTCATTGCATGTGGATTTGGCGCTTGCGTGTTTAAAAGAGCTCCAAGAACTTGCGCGACCGGACCTAAAAATTGTGGTGATGTCGGCAACTCTCAATGCCCAGCAAATTTCAGAATATCTGACGACGGCTCCCATCGTCGACGTTCCCGGCCAGTCATTTCCACTGCAAGTTGTTTATCACGACAAAGGGCAAATTTTAAGAACGGGGCCTGAGTTTTTACAACGAATGAAAGAGCTTATTTTTAAAGCTGTGCAAAAAGTTCCCCACGGCGACATCCTGTGCTTTTTGCCGGGGCAAGGTGAAATCAAAAAACTTTTCTCCGACCTCGTGCAAACACTTCCCAAAACCTATGAGATTTTTGAATTGCATGGTCAGTTGAGCCTTGCAGACCAGAGGCGAGTTTTAAAACCGTGCCCAGGTCGAAAAGTGATTCTTGCCACCAATGTGGCGGAGAGCTCCATCACGATTGATGGGGTTTCGGTGGTGGTGGACAGTGGGTTGGCAAGAATCCAAGAACAGGACTTGGCAACAGGTTTTGATATTTTGCGTGTCGGTAAAATTTCGAAGGCGTCGGCAACTCAGCGCGCAGGGCGAGCGGCTCGACAGGGTCCAGGAACTGTTTTTCGCGCTTGGAGCAAGTCAGAAGAAAGCACACAGAAAGATTTCGAACTTCCCGAAATCGACCGTGTGGATTTATCGGAATCGGTTTTACTTTTGTCGGGACTAGGAATCAGCAACTTCGATGCGTTTTCTTGGTTTCAAAAGCCCAGTGATAAACGATTGCACATGAGTCTCGACTTTTTAGTAGTCCTTGGTGCTCTCGATAAAGATCACCTCTTAACGTTTGATGGAAAGCAACTGGGTTCGTTTCCGTTGCATCCGCGGTTGGGAAAGCTGCTGCTCGAAGGGCAAAAGAGAAATTGTTTTCCACTGGCTTGTAAACTCGCCGTGCTTTTGAGCGAGGGCGGGCGATCAAGCGCTCCTCTGGTTTTCGAAGAAAACGATTTATGGGTTGCGGACTTTTCATCAAAGTTCGAAGAGCGTATGTATCACCAGCTGCTAGACATGTGGAAGGCAGCAACTCAGCAAAAGTACGATGCAGATTTACAGCAAGAGTTGTTGTTTTTGGTTTACAAAGATCGACTGTGTCGTCGGCGGCAGGCCAATTCTCCAGAAGCCAAAATGGCTGGGGGTCGCGGAGTGCAGTTACATACAAAATCTTCGGTGCGCAAAAGTCTTTATTTTTTAGCCTTAAGCATTAAAGATGGTCACCATGGTGCCAACTCCACCGTATTCACAGCATTTGGCCTTGATACGGATTTTGTCGAAGCCAAGTTAAAGTTGGAAAAAGAATTGGTGAAAACCATCACGTGGGATGCCGACAGCAACCGATTTTGGACGCTGGAAGAATGGCAGTGGCAAGGCTTGTCCCTAGGCTCCACGCAGCGAAAGCCAGCCACAGCCGCCGAGGTGCAGGAACGCTTGGTCGATGTGGTGCTCGCCCGTTGGAACCAACTGCTCGAAAAAAACGAAGAGCTCGCGCAATTCCTTCAGAGGCTCGCTTTTTTAAATAAAAGCCACCCACAAATTTTACCGTTCACCGAAGAACAGATAAGAAATTCTTTAGAACAAGCATGTTACGGAGAAACATCGGTGGAAAAAATTTACGAGAAAGACTTAGTCTATTTTTTCAAAAACAATATGGACTCTGAATGGATCGAAACATTAGAAAAAGAATGTCCGCCGCATTGGGTTGTGCCCACCGGAAATCGATTGCGCGTAAAGTACTCTCTAGAGCAAGGGCCCTCCGTCGAAGTGCGCCTGCAGGAATTGTTTGGACTTCAACAGGTACCAATTTTTTGTGGCCAAGCGTTGACTCTTTTTTTATTGGCACCCAACTACCGGCCGGTGCAGGTGACTCGGGATCTCGCCAGTTTTTGGAAAAATGGCTATCCCGAGGTGCGTAAAGAAATGCGGTCCCGTTACCCCAAGCACTCCTGGCCCGACGATCCTCTCACCGCGCCTCCGCAGGCGAAAGGTCGCCCGCGACGGTGATGTTGAGCTATTTAATTATTTCGGAGAAGGTCATCCTTTAGGCCATTGACCCCTTTATCGGTGGCGAGATCTCCATAAAGATACGGCTGAAGGTTTTTTCCACCATCGCGCACATCCCAAGCAGCTCCCACAAGCCACTTCCAGGCTCCGTAGTGGTGAAGCGCATTGTCGCCATCTTTGCCACCGGCGAACGAACTTTTGGTTAAAATCCAAAAGTGATCCGCTTTGATAGCAGGATTGTTATAGCTTTTCAGCGTGATGAGTTGCTTGAATTGACTTTGAGCCTGTAAAAAAATATTTTCCGAAATGCTTTTGTCTACAATGCTATCTGCATCCGAAAAAATCACCGTCGTGGCGGTGTGGGAGGCGTATTTCTTTAAAAGCTTGGTGTCGGAACCTGCGGGTGCAAAAAACACATTGGCGCCAAGGTGATAGCTTGTGCTAGTGGCATCCCAAATACCAGCGGCTAAGCTCGCAACGTAAGCTCCTTTGGAGTGCCCCGAAAAAATGACAGCGGATGTATCAGCATTTGCAATTGCTTTAAGGGCGCAATCAACTTGTTTTACATAATCACTGCCCATTCGGTTCCAGTCTTGATCAAAAAAGCCGGTATCGTAAGTTGGAAACAAAACAACGACGCCTTTTTTTGCCAGATGCTCAAGAGTCAACCGATAGTGTTCCACATCGAGAGCCTGTCCATGGCCAAAGACCACCACCGGGAATTTTTCTGGGCCCGTCGATGCAGGCTGAAAAACATCAACCTTGCGTTGCAAACATGTCACTTTGGATTGAGCAACGCTGTGATCGTAAAACTTGCTTCCGGGATGTAGTGGATCCGTGGGCGCTGGTAACGACTGCGCCATGGAAAATAAAGTAATTAGTTGAATAAGCTCCATCAGCATCTTAACTCCTAAAGTGGGGGGTATGTGCAACCTGTTTGAACCGTGTAAAGCAATTGCGAGGTATCCACTTGCAGAGCTGCTTGTGCAAGTGCCGCATCAATCAAGTCTTGCTCCAAGAAAGGGGTTTTCGACAGAATGTAGAGCGCTTTCTTGGATGGCTCTGAAACAACGGCGTATTTATAGGTGCTATCGAGAGCGATAATCCAGTATTGACCTTTAAAGGGAAAACCAAAATCAACTTCGAACTTAGCGTTAGAAACTGGGTCCAAACTCGCCGCAAACCCAGAGATGGTATCGAGCGTTCCGTCGACACTGCCTTTATTGCAGGAGTTAAAGACGCCCACGCGTCCATCAGGCTGCGCGCTTAATGTTTGCTGTGAGCAGTAGCAATCGCCCTCAAAAACCAATGGATTGCGAGCAATTTGGTACCACCGGCCGGCATACTGCGAGAGATCCACCGAGGGTACAGTTTGTAAATCAGCCTGTACTTGCAGGCCCGCTAAAAAAATAAAACTAGCTAATAGTGATTTCATAAATTCTCCTTTGGTCATTTGTATTATTTTTTAAATTTCTTAAATAAAGGCGCGTACAAAGGCCAATAGTACGTAGCGCTGATCACGTGCAACACGAGAATCGTAATTGGCATGATCAGATTGCTAAGACCCGGAGTCATAAACAAATGCACCAAAACAATATTCAAGGTGATGGGCGCAAGAATGATCAGCACTATTGCTGGAGCGATCCCCAACAAAAGCAACAGGCCACAAACAGTTTCGGTGAGTTTTAGGAATGGAAAAAAATATTTCGTCACCATCAGGCCACTCATAAAAGTGAGCATATCTGGGGGAAGGTCGGGAGGCGGGGGAATGAGGTTAAAAAGCCCAGCCCCTCCAAAGACAAAAAACAAAAGGCCTAAAAGGTAGCGGGTGATGATGGGTAGTTTTTCTTTCATTTGTTATCCTTTTTTCCATCGCTAGCGGTGGAACGTTGTTTGCCAAATGTACACCAGTCAATTTTTTGTTTGGTTTCGCCATGATATTCGTAAGCCAAACCATTTTTTAGGAGAACATTTTGTAAAGACTGGCCATCCACCACAACATTGCCCAAAATGCGAAAGTACTTATCGCGAGACACGTTTTCGATATGGATGACTTTTGCATTCTTTAAAAGATTTTCAATGAGGCGCTTCGCGGTTCGCGCCGCATCTTTTTCGCAAGGAAGTTTGCCTTTGATTTCTGGCGTGTCCAAACCCAATACGCGCACTGAGATGTTGTGACCGAGGAGGGGATGCACGTTGGGAATCTGAAAGGTGATGGTGTCGCCGTCGTAGTTTTTAAGATACTTCACACAACGAAAGGTTGTGGCGTCGTGGACACAGTTGTCATTGGCGATACCAACACCACTGATGGTGACAAAAGTTAAAAAAAAGAAAGCACAGCGCTGCCACATACAACTATGGTTGCAGATTTTTTTTGATAAGCAACTCTGCCAGCGTCAGTGACGCTTGGCATTTACTTGGATTGTGAATTTACAGCATGAATTTGATCGTTCAACGTGAGCAAATCATAGAGGTAACCCATCAGGAAGAAGCCGCCGGTAAAAAACCACAGAACGCCAGTAAGAATTTTACCGAGATAAAAGCGGTGAATCCCGAAAAATCCCAA
Source organism: Bdellovibrionales bacterium (assembly GCA_043764415.1). Taxonomy (GTDB): domain Bacteria; phylum Bdellovibrionota; class Bdellovibrionia; order Bdellovibrionales; family JAGQZY01; genus JANPLN01. The sequence goes on from JAYUKO010000153.1 coordinate 11,133, forward strand.
AAATACCAAAAGAATCCAAGTCACATTGTAATCTTTAGTCCCGCTGGCTGTGCCATAGCGACGATCCGCTTGCTTGTCCATTCCGGGGATTAAAACCAAATCCACAAGCCAACCAATTCCTAAAAGCCCAAAGGTAAAAAACCAAATACAGCCAGAAATGGGTTTGCCATAGTAAAACCGATGGGCTCCAGTAAAGCCAAAAATCCAAAGAACATAACCGATCACAATGGAGTGGGTATTTGAGTGCGACATCATGGAGCTCCTTTTTTTTAAGTGGATATAACAGTGCCGACTTCGCGGACACAAGGGGAAAATTACCCCACATCCTGGGCAGATTGGGTACACACCACACAAGCCCTCAGTTTAAAGTTCAAGTGAGCCAACTTTGGCGTGGCATCTCTCTTGCTACTTAATACACCAAACTGTAACCAAGGGAGAGTTGTTATGGCTAAGAAGAAAGCAATTTCTAAGAGAAAAAAAAGCAAGGTCGCTGCGAAAACCACCAAAAAAACGAAAAAGGCAGCAGGAGCTAAAAAAGCAGCAGGAACTAAAAAAGCAGCAGGAACAAAAAAAACCCCACAAAAACGAACAGCCGCAAAAAGTAAAAAAATCGTCGTTAAAAGGCCCACCCGAACATCGCCGAAACACGTTGAATCTGAGGTGAACAGTTCTGTCGAGCAAGGTGAGAAGTTTTTGGGCGAAAATCTCGCCGCAGCCACCCAAGTCCCGCATGAGGCCTACTTAGATAATCAACAAACGTCGCGCAAGCGACGACGCACGAGTGGACAAACGTTTACGGGTGCAGGTCACGAAGACGAGCTTCGTAATGCTTCTACCGAGGTGAAACACATTATAGACGAGCGCGAAAGAATCCGTGCTCCCCGTCGTTCACAAAACCAGAATCGTTCGCGATAAATTTATTATATGAGTTGCTGTGGTACCTAGCGTTCTGTAGTCGGAATGAGGCATGAAAGTAACCTTGCATGGCCTCATTTCGTTTTTTTTGACATCGTTCTTGGTGCGCGCTTTAATAGAGGCATGTCGACCATCGAGCTTACTAAAGACAACTTCCGCGATGTGTACCAGCAAAACGATCTGCTCGTAATTATTTTTCGGGCGGATTGGTGTGGTCCCTGTAATTCGTTTAAGCCCATTTACGAAAAAGTTGCGGCGTCCGCATCCAATGTTGTGTTTGGCACCGTCGATATCGATGCCGAGCCCGAAATCGCCACCTACTTTAGCATTCGCAGTGTGCCCTTTGTCGCTCTGGTGCGCGCCGAAGTGGAGCTCTATGCAGAGCCCGGCGCACTTGGAGAAGATCAACTCAAGGATCTGATTGAGCGAGCGCAAAAACTCGACATGGACGAAGTTAAAAAAACAATTCCATCTGAATAACATCAAAGTACTGATCGTTCCATTTGCGATAGTTATTAATGATCCCAGATTCTTTAAATCCACAATTTTCATACAGGCGCTTTGCTGCGAGATTGTTTGGATAGACGGTGAGCTCCACTTTTTCGATGATGGTTTTTTGAAAGCTAGAAACAACCTCTAACGTCGGTGCCTCCACCATCTCTATATGGATATGCTCTTTAGCAACGTCGTCCAAGGTTTGATGAAAACTTTGGAAGTATTTTTCCTCCCCATAAATAATTTTTAAGGACATTAAGTGAGCTCCTTTTGAATGGCTGACGAAATATGATCACTCACCAGCTTTAACCTTGCTGTGGCCGCAATGGAAACTGGGGAAACGATGCTCACTGGAATTCCCAAGCCCGTCCAGCCAGGAAGAAGGCGCACAAGGTTTCCATTTTTGATGTCTCCTTTGCACAAAAAACGAGGAGCAAACAAAACTCCCGCACCTGCAATGGCAATCTTAAGTAGACTTGTCATTTGATGACTTTCAACGCGCGGTTTGACGGAGACACTCAACTTCTTTTTTTCGTTTTGTAAAACCCAGGTGCGACTCATGGAATGGTTGCGCAGGCACAAACAATCGTGCTCTGACAGATCCCTAGGCTCTTGGATTTTTTTATGGGCAGCGAGATAGCTGGGCGCCGCAACGGCAATCATGTCGATATGACCCACAGGTCGAACCTTTAACTGGCTCTCCGCAAGCTTTCCAAAACGCACAGCTAAATCAAAACCATCTTTCACCAAATCAACAACCTCATTCGTGTAGTGAAGTTCGAAACTAATTTTCGGATGCGTTCTGCAAAGCTCTCCGATCACGGGCGCAATCACGTAAGTGCCAATATCCTCGGCGGCGGTGAGTTTGACAGTTCCCGACACAATGGTGTCCAGACCTAAAAGTGATTTTTGTGCATCCTCTAAAATCTGAATGGGCTCCAAACAGGTTTCGTAAAAAGCTCGCCCAGCGGCAGTGAGGGTTTGACTGCGGGTGGTCCTTAGTAAAAGTTTTGTGCCGGTGAGATTTTCCAGTCGGGCTAGACCTTTGCTCACTGTGGATTTCGGAATTTTTAGCAATTCCGCGGCTTTAGAAAAGCTGCCCTGCTGGACCACTTTGACAAAATTACGACTCAATTCAATCTCAATTGTTTCCATACAGAAACAATGTAATTCAAATTAAAGCTCTAATCAACAATCAGAAATTAGGCGATACTTAAGAATATAAAAAAAGGAGAAAATTATGTTAAGAAAATTAATTTACACACCCAATGATACAACCGCCCTCGTCGCCCGTGTAACCCTCGGCGTGGTGATGTTTCCGCACGGAGCGCAAAAAGTTTTAGGTTGGTTCGGGGGCTATGGTTTTTCTGGAACCATGGGATTTTTCACCGAACAGATGGGCATACCTGCGGTTTTCGCTTTTTTAGCGATTCTTGCAGAATTTGCCGGATCTCTAGGGCTGATCACCGGTTTGCTGTCTCGATTGGCGGCCTTTGGAATTGCATCAGTGATGACTGTGGCCATCTTTATGGGGCATTCCGCCAATGGATTTTTTATGAACTGGTATGGCAATCAAAAAGGTGAGGGTTACGAATACCATCTTTTAGCCATCGGGCTTGCTCTGATTGTGATGATTCGTGGTGGAGGAAAATTCTCCGTGGATCAAAAACTTTCAGAAAAAATTTAATGAACAATCAACGAATGCCGGTGCTCTTTTTGGGGCACGGCTCTCCGATGAATGCCCTTGCTAAAGACTCCGTCGCAAAAACCATGACGGAGCTCGGGCGTGCACTTCCGAAGCCCAAGGCGATTTTGATGATCTCAGCCCACTGGATGACCAAAGGCACCTGGATCACAAGCATGCAAAACCCAAAAACCATTCATGATTTTTATGGATTTCCGCAGGCGCTTTTTGATGTGCAGTATCCGGCACCGGGAAGTCCGAAGCTCGCTCAGGACGTGCAACAACTCATCGTCGATCCCAAAATTGGAGCCGATGATAACGATTGGGGTTTGGATCATGGAACCTGGTCGGTACTCAAGCACGTTTATCCCGCGGCGGACATTGCGGTTGTGCAATTGAGTCTGGATATGAGTAAGCCTCCAGAATTTCATTTTGCATTGGGACAACAATTGCAAACTTTGAGAGACCAAGGCGTGTTAGTTATGGGCAGTGGAAACATCGTGCACAATTTACGGCGTATTTCTTGGGACACCCATGCAAAGGCTTTTGAGTGGTCCATTGAGTTTGATGAGTGGGTCAAAACCCAAGCACTCAACAGAAACTTTAAAGCACTTACGAGCGAAGCGCTGAACACGGAGGCCGGACGTCTGAGTATTCCCACTCCAGATCACTATCTTCCGTTGCTTTATATTTTAGGAGCCTCGACAGCGAAGGATGATTTGCTGTTTGACGTTGAGGGTATTCAGAATGCATCGATCTCGATGCGCAGTCTGCGATTTACCTCGTAAGAGGTCTTTAAAAATAAAAAGAGCCAGTTGCCTGGCTCTTTTTATCAAACTGTAAAAAATAAATTACATGTCTTGGCAGCTGCGCATGCTGTATTTTTTAGAACCAAGCTCGGCGCCATCAAGGAAATACTTAATCGCGTAAACAGTTGAAATTGTTTTAGCAACTTGAACTTGTTTTACACA
>JAYUKO010000154.1:0-15174 GCA_043764415.1 Bdellovibrionales bacterium
AGAATAATACTTTATTCTTTGCTGTTTTCTTGCGATAACGCACTTGAACTTTCCAGGAGGACTCGTGCGTATTTATATCTGCCTTAAACAAGTTCCCGACACCGAAACCAGGATCAAAGTGGCACCATCTGGATCGCAACTCGACGAAACCGGCGTCAAATGGGTGATTAACCCTTACGATGAGTTCGCCATCGAAGAAGCCATCAAATTTAAAGAGGCCAATCCGCAAGCGCAAATTACGGCCGTCACGGTTGGCCCCAAGGCTCGCGTCAACAGCGCTTTACTCACCGCCATGGCCATGGGCGCGGATGATTCTTTATTAATCGATTGTTCCGAAACATTAGATACCTTGACCACCGCCAAGGCCTTGGCTGCTGCCATTCAAAAAGAAGGTGCACCCCATTTGATATTTACAGGAAAACTTTCCATTGATGGGAGTTTTTCGGCCACAGGGCCCATGCTTGCTGAGCTTTTAAAAATTCCGCACGTATCCGTTGTTTCCTCCATCGTCTACGCCGGCAATAACCTCACGGTGAAGCGCGAAGTAGAAGGTGGCAATGCCGAAACCTACACGCTTGCAACGCCGGCATTGATCGCTGCTAACAAAGGCCTCAATAAACCACGCTTTGCTAGCCTGCCGGGAATTATGAAAGCTAAGAAGAAGCCCATGAAAGAAATCTCCATGGCAGATCTCGGCGTGAACCCATCGTCCTCAAAAGTGAAGCTTGCAAATTTTGAATTACCCAAAGACCGACCGGCCTGCAAAATGATTGCTGGTGAACCACAACAACAGGCTAAAGAACTCGTTCGTCTCTTGCGCGAAGAAGCCAAAGTTCTATAAAAGGAGCTCCGATGAAAGTTTTTGTATTTATTGATATCGCACATGGAAAAATTAAAAGTAGCAGTCAGGAGCTTTTGACAGCTGCCAATGCTGCAAGCGCCGAAATTGTCGGAATGTCCCTAGGGCCCGGCGGCGCAAGCGTTGCCGACCTTGGCACCTGGGGCGTGAGCCGCGTGTATGTTGGCGAAGCTGCGCCACTCGACAAGCCCAATCCATTGGCTTACGTAGACGCTGTTGCAAAAGCTGTGGAAAAAGAAAAGCCTGATTTTATTCTGGCGAGCTCGAACACTTTGAATCGCGATGTTTTTGCGCGTCTTGCTGTGCGCCTTGATAGCGCCTTTGTGAGCGATCTTACTGAACTGCAACTTTCTCCACTGCGTGCAAAACGTCCTATGTACTCCGGCAAGTGCTTGGCTTCGGTGGACTTTGTGGGCGAGGGCACAAGGGTGTTACTTGTGCGCCCCAACCAATTACCTGTGACCCCTGGAAACAAATCCACTGCGTGCGAAACCGTCACCATCGATGCGGCCGCACCCGCCGCGACCTTGACTACGGTTGAAAAATCTTCGGCCTCCACCCTGGATCTCACAGAGGCGAATGTTATTGTTTCCGGTGGGCGTGGGCTGAAAGAGGCCGACAATTTTAAATTAATCCACGACCTCGCCGCGCCACTGGGCGCCACGGTTGGGGCATCGCGCGCTGTTGTCGACTTAGGCTGGGTTCCACATTCCATGCAGGTGGGGCAGACTGGGAAAACGGTGGCACCAAGTTTATACATTGCCGCCGCTATTTCGGGGGCCATCCAACATTTGGCTGGCATGAGTAGCAGCAAGGTGATTGTTGCCATCAATAGCGATGAGAAAGCTCCGATCTTTCAAAAGGCAACATACGGTCTTGTTGGCGACGTTTTTCAGATTCTTCCCGCCTTAACGGAAGAGCTGAAAGCTCTGCACAAATAAATCATCGAATGAAAGCTTTTTTTGCTTCTTATTTTTTATATTTTCTTTATCGCCTTTTCCAGTTCACGTGGACCATTGAAATCCGCGAGACAGCAGCTCTTAAAGAGCTTTTAAAAAACAACAAAACTTTCGTGGTGGCCCATTGGCACGGAGAAGAGCTGGGTATTTTACATCTTCTTAAACGCTATCGCGTGGCTTGCATGGTTTCGCAAAGTTTTGATGGCGAACTTGTTGCGCGCATGATTCATCATTTTGGATCAAAAGCGGTGCGTGGCTCGTCGTCTCGCGGGGCTGTTCAAGCCCTTAAGGGTATTTTGCGTTTAGCAAAAGAGGGCTGGCGCCCCAGTGTGGCGGTGGATGGGCCTCGCGGGCCTCGCCACGAGGTAAAACTGGGTGTAGTGGAAATCGCGCGCGTTTTAAAGGTTCCGATTTTACCAATCAACATGGCGTGCTCACGGTCGTTTATTTTTAAAAAGTCTTGGAATAAGTCAGAACTTCCATTGCCATTTAGTCGGGTCGTTATCCAGTGGGGAGAGCCCATCGAGTACGATCCCACTCAAGCGCTAGAAAGCTACCTTCCACCTCTGGCTAAGGCTCTCCACGCGGGCCGGGCCGAATGCATGAAGAGTGTCGGAAAAATCTGACGTTCTAATCAGCAATTTTACCAAGAGTAAAATCTTCTAAATTAATTTTTCCGTTAAGACCGATCTTTAAAAATACAGGAACAAGACTGGCAAAGCACTCGTATTTAATACTCCCATTTTGTTTTGCTGAGTAGTCTTGGTCGGCAGCTGTGATCTCGGCCCCGTTATTTTTAAAAACCGCAGGCGCTTCTACCTGCGCGTAAAGTGTCGTACCATCGGTGTATTTGCATTCTGACCCGAGGGTCACTTTTTCCTGTTTTTGATCAAATCGAATACGAACTTTTTGCGACATAGTTCCATCAAATACCCCGTAGGACTCCCAGAGACCGGTGATCTTTGTTTTGTCGGTGGTAGCCTGTGGTTTCTCTTTAAAGATGTCGGCATTGCCGTCTGTATCGACAAGATTTTCCTGCTCACAGGCGCTTAAAAAAAGAACTGCGCTTATAAGAATACAAAGCTTTTTCACTGTTGTGTCCCCTTGTTGTCATTTGTCTGGATAGGATTTGATCTTTGGGAATCAATGTCAATACTTTCGTCTAAACTCTGCGCGAAAATAGACCCGCCACCGGAGCTCTGTTAGAATAGGAGCAAGGTTCAATCTGCAACAGTGAGGAACATCGTGCGTTTATTTTTCTTTGTCTCGTTTTATTTCTTTGTTTGTTTATCCCAGGCACAAGTTCTCGCTAAAGTTGGTAATAAAGAGATTACCCTCAAAGAGTTTGAGGAAAAATATGCACTCTTAAAAAACCAAGTGATTGAAATGCCCGACAAAAAGAAGTTTTTAGACGACCTCATTGGCTATGAGGTTGGTTTGCAGGAGGCGCAAAAAAGAGGTCTTGATCAAGATCCCGCCATTCGCGAGCGCATGCGACAGGAGCTTTATAAAGGGTTTATCGAGAAAGAGTTGGCACCAAAAACCATTAAAATCACCGCCAATGAGGCGGAGATGAAATCTTACTACAGCCGAAATCCTGAGCTAAGAGCCAGTCAGATCATGATAGAGGTGCGACCGGACGCGACCGCCGATCAGAAAAAAGAAGCCCGTAAGCGCGCGCAAGAAATTTTTGAGACTGTGCGAAAAAGCCAAAGAAAATTTGAAGATTTAGTCAAAATTTACAGCGATGATCCTCTCTCGAGTAAGTTGGGGGGGGATATCGGATGGCAGACTCGCCTGACACTTTACCCATCTATTTACAATCCAGTAAGTAAGTTGAACGCTGGGCAAATATCTTCGCTAATTGAAACCCCCTTTGGCTTTTTTATCGTAAAGCTGACTGCTAAAAAGACATATAACGATGCTGATCGCGCCATGCTGCGCCTCGCCGTTCAAGAGGAAAAGAAAAAGGCGTTGTTTGATCAATTTATTACGAAACTTCGCAGTAAGTATACGATTCAGGTAAATAAAGCGGCTCTAGGACAATAAACATTTAAAATGCCTCCAGATTAAAATTAATGTAGTGTCTTTGGACCATGCGACGACTGTTTTTTTGTCTTTTATTCAGTGGATGCTCTTTTTTTAAAACCAACGACGTCATCCTGCGTGTGGGCGATTTGGCTTTTACCGAGCAATATTTTGCCGACCGCCTCCTGGAAAAATTAAAAAACGTCGACGGACTCCACATCAAAAATACAGAACTCATTAATTTATTTTCTCAACAACTCGAAAAAGAATTAATCGAGGAGGGCTTTTTATTTTCCTGGGCCAAGCAAAAAAAAATCGCCGTAAGTTCGTCCGAGGTCGCAGCCTACCTGGGTCATAAGGGTACCGATTCTAGGGGAACCCCAACGGATTTTATCTTTGAAGCAGCACCCGCCAAAAATCTTTTGGAAAATCATGTTCGTTTACAAATTATTAAAAATTATTTTTTTGCCGATCTCGAAAAAGCTCTCGTGGTTTCGGACGAAGAAATTGCTGAAGCGTACAAAAAAAAATCGCCAATTCTGAGCATTGCTTCAGCGCACGTTCAACAAATTCTTTTGGCGAAACAAGAGGATGCTCAATCCGTCCTCACAAAAATTGCAACTGGCTCCTCCTTTGAGGAAATGGCAAAAAAGTTCTCTTTGTCTCCTGAGGGTGCCTCTGGCGGTCACTTGGGCTGGCAAGAGGCGAACATTTCAAACCAAGCCAAGTGGCTCTCCCAGCAGCCGACGGGCCTTGTGCGGAAGCCCATTGCCGGCCCCGGCGGATTTTACCTCTACAAAGTTCTTGAGGTTAAAAAACCGACAGTTCAGTCGCTCATTGCTGTTAAAGAGACTCTTCGCCGGGAATTACTGGATAGAAAGAAAGACACTGCGTATCTTCAGTGGCTAGAAACACAAACCAAAACGGTGAAGGTCTCTACAAATGAGAGACTCATTCATACCATTACTTCGCACTATCAGGAGACCCTATGATTTTGAAAATGGCTTTTTGCTTTTTTTCTTTGGCCTTTTCGCAAACCGTGATTGATCGAATTTACGCCACAGTGAATGACGAGGTCATCACGACCTCCGACCTGGAAACCTATCAGAGACAGTTACAAGGAAGACTTCTTTACGAAGATTTGCTTTTTTCGGATGACGCCGCGATCGAAGCAGCCACCAAAGATCGTAAAATTCTTATAGATAAAGTGATCAACGAAAAAATTATAGATTCCGAAGCCAAAAAGCTGGGAATCAATGTTGCCGAAGATCGAGTTGTGAAGGAGATTGCGGCGAAGGGTGGCGAAAAACATCTGTCTTCGCTTCTCTCTCAAAAAAATCTAACTATTAAAGATTATAAAAACTTTTTAAAGCGCAGCCTTGCGCGTAGAGAAGTTATTAACTATTACGTTGGCTCTAAGATTAAGATTTCCGACGATGATATCCTCGATTTTTACTCTTCACAAACCAAAGGAACCTCCGCAGGACAGGGTTTTGAATACAATCTTTCGCATATTTTATTCGCGTCTGAACAACAGGCCCGCGAGGCCCAGCGGATGATTGCCGAAGGGCAAGCGTTTTCGGCTGTTCACAACAAATACAACCCAAAAAGCAAAGATGATTCTTTTGGTGTTTTTAAAAGTGGTGAAATGCAGCCCGTGATTGAGAATTCAATTTCCAAACTCAAAGCTAATGAAACGAGCCAGGTTGTTCAATCACCTTTAGGATTTCATATCTTTAAATTGAATCAAAAAAAGATTGTGAATAACCCCGACTTCGAGAGACGTCGTCAGCAAATTTTTCAAATCCTCTTTACTAAAAATTATAAAGAGCAGCTCGATTACTGGATCCATCAAAAGCGCCGCATGGCCGTGGTGAAGGTGAATGGCGATAAATAAAAAACTCCGGATAGTCATCACTTCTGGCGATCAAGATGGAATAGGTCCAGAGGTTTGTGCCAAGGCTTTACTAAAAATTGGTGTTCTGAGAGATGTGCAGTTTTTTCTGTGGCGGTCGCCCACTTTTGGTCGGCGCTGGCTGCAGTTGATTGATAAAAAATTTAAACGTGTCTCTGTGCCGTCATGGCATGAGGCTTTACGTGTGGCTCCGGCGAAAAAGTTGCTCGTTGATATCGTTTCCACTTCGCCGCCACCGGTGTGGGTAGAAACTTCGGCTCAGGGCGCTTTGCTAAAATCGATTGATGCCATTGTGACCGCACCTCTTTCTAAAACATTGATTGCACAGTCGGGATTTAAAGATTTAGGCCATACCGATATTCTCGCCAGAGTCTCAGGTAAAAAGCATCTGTTTATGACGTTTTTGGGGAAAAATTACCATGTGCTTCTCGCATCTGGGCATTTACCGATCTCGCAAGTGGCCAACGCAATGAATGCCGAGCGCCTGGAGCTTGCGCTAAAAGCTGCACACCATCTTTGCTTGCGTATAAAAACTAAGGCTGCAAAGCCACAAATCGCCTTGGTTGGCCTCAATCCCCATGCTGGCGAGGAGGGGCTGATTGGCCTCGAGGAGACTAAATTCTTTATGCCTCTTGTTAAAAAGCTCACAGAAACTTCGTTCCCCGTGCACGGACCATTGGTTCCTGACGCAGCTTTTACGAAAAAGAATATTAAGAAGTACGATTTTTTTGTAACCCCTTACCATGATCAGGGTCTTATCCCATTTAAAATGTCGCACGAGCACTCCGGCTGCCACATGACCATGGGCCTGCCGTTCATCCGCACCAGTGTGGATCACGGGACGGCCAAGGATCTTTTTGGAAAAAATAAAGCTGACTCTACCTCTATGCAAGAGGCCATAAAACACGCTATAGTGTTGAGTCGTTCTGCCTTTAAACCGGACTCTTTCTAGTAGGAGCGCGTTTGTTTACGAAGGCTTGAGAGGTGAGCATGCATAAAGAATTTATTTTTCGCGAATATGACATCCGTGGTGTTTACCAAAAAGACTTTGATCTGAATTTTGCCGAAGATCTCGCCAGAGCCATTTGTTCCTTTATTGCGAAGCGAGGATCTGCAAAACCAAAAATCACTGTTGGCTACGATGCAAGACTTTCTAGCCCCGATATCGAAAAAGCTGTTATACGCGGTCTTATCGATTCCGGCGCCGAAGTTATTACTCTTGGCTTGATTACAACTCCTATCTCTTATTTTTCTATGTTCCACCTGCAAGCCGATGGTGGAATCATGATCACCGGGAGTCACAACCCACCTGACTACAATGGCTTCAAAATCTCTTACGGTAAATCCACTTTATTCGGCGATGATATCCAAGAGCTTGGAAAAATCATGTCAAAAGTCGATTACGTGCAGGGCAAAGGCTCTGTCCGCAGCTTTGATATCTTTCCCGACTATGTCGAGCGCTACAAAAAAGAGTTTTCTGGCTTAAAAAATATTCCCATTGTTGTGGATTGTGGAAATGGAGCCGCAGGGTGTATCGCTCGGCGCATGTATGAGGCCGTCGGTCTCACTCCGGAAATTATTTTCGAAAAACCCGATGGTCGTTTTCCTAACCATCACCCTGATCCTACAGTTGAAGAAAATCTTACTGAGCTTAAAGCGAGAGTTATTGCAACCAAAGCCAGAGTTGGTATTGGCTTTGATGGCGATTGTGACCGCATCGGTGTGGTGGATGAAGCTGGGCGTTTTCTGCTGGGCGATGAGCTCATGGTTATTTGGTCTCGGGACATTCTTAAAAAAATTCCGGGAGCAAAAATCATTGGCGATGTGAAGTGCACGGATCGCCTGTACGCAGATATTGCAAAACACGGCGGCCAACCTATCATGTGGAAAACCGGGCACAGTCTTATTAAAAATAAAATTAAAGAAGAGCACGCGCCCTTTGGCGGAGAACTCAGCGGGCACATCTTTTTTGCCGATAGAAATTACGGCTACGACGACGCCCTGTATGCCGGCTTGCGCTTAATCGAAATTTTATCTGAATCCGGCCTGTCTCTCCAGGAACTCCTTGCGGGAGTGCCAGGTGCATTTAACACTCCAGAAATTCGCCTCGACACCACCGAAGAAAAAAAGAAAACGATCGTGTCGGCATTGGCCGAATACTTTAAAAAGCAAAGCGGCGTTACCTTGAATTTTATAGATGGGGTTCGCGTGAGCTACGCTGACGGCTGGGCTTTAGTGAGAGCTTCTAACACTCAGCCGGTGGTGGTGGTGCGTTTTGAATCAAGCACCCCCGAAAGGCTCGAAGAAATTAAATCCTCTGTGTTGAAGGTGATTGAGCCTCTATTATGATTAAAAAAAATCTGTTTATCGATGTTCGCGGTGCCCGCGAGCACAACCTAAAAAATGTTTCGGTCTCGATCCCAAAAAATAAAATGACCGTGATCACGGGCCTGAGTGGCTCAGGCAAATCCAGCCTCGCCTTCGACACCATTTACGCGGAAGGGCAAAGACGATACATGGACAGCCTCTCTGTCTACGCCCGACACTTTTTAGACCAACTCAAAAAACCAGATGTGGATTCGATCACCGGGCTCTCGCCTTCCATTGCCATCGATCAAAAAACAATTAGCAACAGTCCGCGCTCCACGGTTGGCACTGTCACCGAAATTTATGATTTTCTCCGTTTACTGTTTGCTAAGGTAGGAACCGCTCACTGTCCCACACACCACATCCCGGTTGAAGGGCAGTTGCCCGAAGAAATCATCAACAAGGTCATGTCCCTTAAAAAGGGCACAAAAATTATCATTTACGCATCGGTTGCGCGTTCTAAAAAGGGTGAGTTTAGCAAAGAGTTTCAAAAATGGTCTAAACTTGGACTCGTTAGCGCTCGCATCGATGGTGAGTTTGTAGATATTAATGAATCATTAAAACTTGCAAAGACAAAACGTCACGATATCGACCTCGTCATTGATAAAGTTCTTGTAGAACCACGTTTTTCCACGCGTATTGCAGAAAGCCTTCACAAGGCCATCGTGCATGGTGAAGGAAATGTGATCGTTGAAGACCTCGACCAAAAAACATCAACTACTTTTTCTACCCACAGAGCTTGTCCGCAATGTGGTTATAGCTTTTCAGAAATTGATCCGCTTCTTTTTAGTTTTAATAGCCCCAAGGGCGCTTGCGAGGCATGCGCTGGGTTGGGAACTTTAGATATCTATGAATACGAAGAAGAAACCCTCACCAAGGGTGATGAGCAGGTTCGCCGAAAAGAAACCAAATGGAAAATCAAAGGCGAAACATCTGATGATGAAGATGGCCCGGAAATTGTAACTTTGAGAGATTGCGCCGCCTGTAAAGGAACTGGCTTAAAAAGCGATGCGCTCAATGTATTTATTGATGGTAAAAACATCGTTGATCTTTCATCGGCCTCCATCTCTTCGTTGTTGGGTTTTTTACAAGCCCTAAAACTTTCAGGATCCTACAAAGAGATCGCTGATAAAATTCTCGCCGAACTTAAACAACGTTTGGACTACTTGGTCATTGCGGGAGCGGGCTATTTGAGCCTCGGTCGTCGCGCGCGCACTCTATCGGGTGGTGAGGCCCAACGCATTCGCTTGGCCTCACAGGTGGGAGCGCCGTTAATTGGCGTGCTGTATGTTCTCGACGAACCGAGCATTGGTCTCCATCCTCGCGATCATAAAAATATCTTACGTCTCCTTAACGAAATTAAAAATCGCGGCAACACGATCCTAGTTGTGGAGCACGACGAGGAAACCATTCTTGCCGCCGACTATGTGATCGATGTGGGCCCCGGCGCTGGCTCCAAGGGTGGCGAAATTTTGGCTGCAGGTACGGTGCAAGATATTCTCGCTTCACCAAACAGTCTTACAGGAAAGTATTTATCTCGAAAGATCACGTTTCCGCTACCTGCGGCTCGCCGGACTGAATTTTCCGACTGGCTAACGATTGAAGGTGCCACCGCAAATAATCTCAAATCCGTTGATGTGAAGCTGCCCTTGGGGGCTCTCATCTCCATCGCCGGCGTGTCGGGCAGTGGCAAGTCCACGCTCATCATGGATACCTTGTTGCCGCAGCTTTTGAATCGTCTAAGCAGAATTCAATATCCTGCGGGCGCTATTAAAAATATTAAGGGTTTTGAGTCCATTGAGCGCGCACTCCCTATCAATCAAAAGCCGATTGGTCGAACTCCTCGCTCGTGTCCCGCAACGTATGTTGTTTTGTTTCCTCTGATACGCGATCTCTTTGCCAACCTTCAAGATGCTAAAATGCGAGGGTATAAGCCCGGTCACTTTAGTTTTAATGTAAAGGGTGGACGCTGCGAAGCCTGCCAGGGTGCAGGAATGATCCGAACAAGCATGCACTTTTTGGCAGATTCTTTCGTACTCTGTGATGTCTGCAATGGTCGCCGATATTCGCAAGAAACTTTACTCATTCGTTACAAAGATAAAAATATTGCGGACGTTCTTGCAATGTCCGTAGCGGAAGCTTTGCCATTCTTTGAACATCACTCAGCAATTTTCAAAAAACTTAACTTTTTAAACGATGTTGGCTTGGATTACATGACTCTTGGACAAAGCTCCACAACTTTGTCAGGCGGCGAAGCTCAAAGAATAAAATTGAGTCGCGAACTTTCAAAACAGTCCTCCTCTAAGACAATTTACATATTGGACGAACCCACTACGGGTTTACACACGCATGACATCGCTAAACTTTCACAGATCCTGCATAAACTCACAGATAAGGGAAATACCGTCATCGTGATTGAGCACAACTTGGATCTGATTTTTTCTTCGGATTATGTCATCGACATGGGGCCCGAGGGCGGCGAGGGCGGTGGAGAAATTATCGCTGTTGGAACGCCTGAACAAATTATCGAAAACAAAAAAAGCATAACGGGGATTTATTTGAAGTCGTACCGAGAGCAATTAAGCCCACAGAAGAAGAAATCTTCTGCGGGCACACTCACTGCTAATTACTGAGTGATTAAATTTTTAACGTTCAGCTTGCCGCCTGTAACCACTTTTCCCTTAAGGCCTGATACAGGAACTGCAGACTTCATGATGGCTTCTTTAACTTGCATCATAGTCGCTTGTGGATTGTGCGACCAGTAAAGGGCCGCTGCGCCGGCTACATGCGGACATGCCATGGACGTTCCTGGCATATTCATGTATTTATTTTTTGGAATCGACGAGTAAACATCAACACCAGGGGCGCCGATATCAACCGTTGTTAAGCCATAACTTGAGAACGACGCAAGAGCGTTGTTTCTGTCTATGGCGGCAACACTGATAATGTTATCGTGCGGATAGCTTGCAGGCACGCTAGCTTTTCCTGGAGTGTCGTTGTTGTAAGAGCTGTTTCCTGCAGCAGCAACAAACAGTACGCCCTTATCTTGCGCATACTGAATAGCTTCTTGTAGTGCTTGGCTCTCGGCTCCGCCATCATCGCCCTCGGAACCCCAAGAGTTGGACAGAACTTTTGCGCCGTTATCTACGGCATATTTAATAGCTTGAACGGCAGCATCCGTAGAGCCAGATCCTTTTTCGGTAATAAAGCGCATTGCCATGATCTTTACGTTGGGTGCAACACCGACAATACCTTTGCCATTATCTGATCTTGCAGCAACGTTACCTGCACAGTGTGTTCCGTGGCCTGGGTTTCCCATAAAGCCCCCAGTGATATCATAAGGCTTGTTGTCGTTGGTTGCGAAATCCCATCCAACAACGTCATCGATGAATCCATTGTTATCATCGTCAACGCCGTTGTTTTCTTTTCCGTTTCCGCTTTCACCGGGATTTCTCCAAGTGTTTTCCATAATGTCTTCGTGGGTATAATCAACTCCGGAGTCAATCACCGCAACGATCATGTCTGGCGAACCTTTAGTCACGGCTGCTTGCCACGCTTCACGAACACCAATGTCGGCCATTCCCCATTGTTTTGCGTAGTCGATGTCTGGACCACTAGTTGTTGGAATAGATGTTGGAAAGTCTGGATCACCTTTGCTAGCTCCACCACTCGTGCTTCCACCGCTAGTCGATCCACCACTGGTGCCGCCACCGTTCGTAGAACCACCGCCAGCGTCGCCGCCAATAAAACCGCCACTACTTCCACCGCCAGCGTCGCCGCCGATAAAGCCGCCGCCCGCGTCGCCACCACCGATGAAGCCACCACTACTGCCGCCACCGCCGGCATCGCCACCGCCGATGAAGCCGCCACCGGCATCGCCGCCGATGAATCCGCCGCCGCCCTCACGCTGTGGACGATGAAGTTGGATCTTAAATTGCTTATTTGGCTCAACAAAGTCTGCACGAGAAGACAGTGAGCTTACGGCTCTTTCTGAAGATACTGCAACTTTAACCCAATTGTTAAAGCGCAAATCAGTTACGTTTTCTTTGCCGTAAAGAGACTGCATTTTTTCAAGCGTTGTGGCTTGATTCATTTTTACTAGAAATTCTTGGTTGGCTATTGCTTGAGATAAACTCAACATTGCTATGAGAAATATAAATTTACGCATACACCGTCCTTTGGTTTTGGAGCTGCGAACTCCTTAAGAATTATCTAACGTCCTCGATTCGTTCTTGGAGCTCATTAGATAATTTAATAGTTACTCAAAAAATTTTATTATTAGTTGAGGGAAATACAAGACTTTTTGATGGTGTGGTTTGTTAGGACCTAAGTCTACTGCGTAGCTAAAATTACTACGCAGCTTTCTTGATCGGACGAATATCCTGATGAATTGTTTGAGAAATAAAGAAAGAATACAGCGCCTTACGTTCTTCCTCAGGAATAAACACCGACTGGACTCCATGCTCATTCAGTCTGTTAACTTGTGCCTCGGTGAGTTCTCCGCCACGGCGAAGATAAGGTATCATTCGATTATTTCGAGCGAAGCGAAGAAACAAATTAAAGTTGATTGGTGTCTCAGCCGGGATTACATCCAACTCAACCATCATCATAGTTGTATCGCTTGATTTATTCGTATCAGGGTAAATGTTTTCTTTCGCCACAAAACAAATGAGTACCTGCTTTTGGCTTTTTGGATCTTCAACAATAATATGAAAGTCGCTACTGTTTTGAACTAAATTTTGTATATCTATTTCTTCAGTTTCTATGTTGTACACTTCGCCAACGCTAACGGCCTCGTACTTCGACATTTTTTCGATCAATGAATTCTTGAATTCTTCAAAAGCGGGACCACTGGAGCCCATAAATTGATTGTCTTTGGTGCAAAAAATTAGAAAGCCTCGCCCTTGCTCTTTATCAACGGGAACGACAGTCATTCGATTGACCGTTCCAAATGCTTCGGACGTTTCGTTTTTTGAAACAAACGCCCCAGTTACCGCAGCCATCACTTGTTCTTTAAATGGAATTTCTTGCGGAGCTGCACCTGCGTCTGAGATTTTTGCCAATTTTTTATGTTTATTTTTCCCGAACTTCGCAGTGGTCCCCTGACCGATTTGGCTTTGATCTTCTTGCATGCTGACGTCACCGGTGTCTTCTTGTAATGCTCTTTCAGAAATATTTCCAAGGTCAGCAGCATTATCTTTGCTGCGTGAAACGCCGCCGAATTCAATATCTGGAGTAGACTCTTCAACCACTGCAACACCACCTTGTTTTGCATTCATGCGATCGTGAAAAAGATCTTCGGCTGCTGAATCCGCATCGTCTAAGTTGTGCTGAGAATCTTTGGTAAACGCTTTCTTTTTCTTCGATTTTTTGCTATCGGCTGCATCTTTTTTAAAAAACATCAGGCTTGATGATTTTTCCGCCGCAGTATTGGGATTCGCTGGATCTTGAAAATTCATAACGTCATTTTGTTCTAGGTCAGCTTGTTGCCTCTTAAATTTATCTTTTTTCTTTTTGCCGAAGCCCGAGGGCCCTTCTATTTTGAACGATTTGTTCTCTTTATTACTCTTAACCGTGATGGTGCTATCTTGTTTCGCCGACGAACTCTTGCCACCGCTGTAAAGGATGTTCCCGTTATTTTCGGTCTCTTTCATTTTATTTTTAACGAGAGTGGCGATCTTCATCCAAATGTTGTAGGCCGTCGCAACGCCAAGAACCTTGTGATCACCGTCCAATTTATCAACCCGCTCTGCCGTGCCCTGGGATTTATCCTCTCCAAAAATAAGAATCTTTACCTGGGTTTTTTCTCGAAGGACTTGAATTAGACTTCTTGAGCTTGCGTGGTTCGCACTAAGACCTACTAGATCAACGTTTTTGTTGGCAACCAGCTGGATAAGTTCTCCAGCATTTTGTGCAACGTGAACATCTAGATTCTTTTCTTTTAGGGCCTGCGCAACCGGCAGTGATGCCACCATCTTGTCGTACAAAAAAACCAGCGTGAAGCTCTTGGGTGTGCTCATACATATGTTATCGGAGTCACTGACAAAAACATTAATTCTGTTTTTATTTAAGACGCTGTTCGATTCAAATTGAGACAGGTCCATTGGAAGAGCGACCAAGGTCTGGTCGCTCCGACGTGAGCTAGGCGCCTAAAATTTTTGTAAGTACGTTCGTGATGTTGCCGTTTAAAAAGAACGCAATAAGGAACGCCAAAATCCCAAGGGCTTCCATGAAAACTAAGCTTAGAATAAGTGGAAGAAACATGCTGCCAGAAGCTGAAGGGTTTCTTGCGATACCTTCTAGAGCTGAAGCTGCTGCTTTTCCTTGGCCGCTTGCTGCGCCGAACGCTGCTAAGCCAATGGCAATTCCTGCACCGAGTGCTGCTAGGCCTAAAAATGTAAGGTTGGACGCCACTGCTGCTACGGCTCCTACCGACGCTCCGTCTTCTGCAAATGCAGGAAGAACCGCAATCAAAGCACCTAGAAACATAGCTGTTTTTTTCATATTAATCATCTCGAGCTCCCTTCGTTAGAACTTCTGTTTTTAAATATTTTAATGATCATGCGCCTTAGCTAACATAACGTACACAAGAGTCAATAAGGCGAATACAAATGCTTGAATTAAACTCACAATGAGGCCCATTGCATAAAATGGAACTGGAAGGCCGATTGGAAAAAGTTGGTGGAACACACCAACTACCGTGTGATCAGCTGTGATATTTCCTGCAAGTCGCAACCCTAAAGTGAGAGGGCGAAACGCATGTGAAATAAGTTCGATTGGTAATATCAACCAAGCCAACCACCACACGGGACCCAAGAAATGAAGGAGATAGTTTTTAACACCTTCTGATTTAATTCCGATGTAGTTGTAATAGGCAAACGAAAACATACCTATCGCAAATGAAGTATTAAGGTTGTCCGTCGCCGGCGTCATGCCAGGTAACAGGCCTATGAGATTATTGATAAGTACAAAGGTAAAAATCGCAGCAGCCAACGGAACGTACAAAGCTCCATCGTGGCCAATGACTTGGTCTGCGAGAGTGTATG